>JANOQP010001010.1:0-9645 GCA_031414895.1 Saprospirales bacterium | reverse complement strand
GCGGGTTCGGAACATGAGCCGATTTTTTTCTGCGAAAAACCCGTTTGAAACAAAAACGGCTGCCCTCCAAAAATTAGAGGCCAGCCGTTTTTTTTGCCAAAAAAAAGTAAAATCACTCGCGCACCAACCAAAGTTTTTTGGAGACCGGGCGGTGTTCTTCACTTTGCAAAAAGATGAAAAGTTCGCCCGGCGGCAGGCCGGAAAGGTCAAGTTCGAGGGGTTGGTTTTCCTCCGGCAGCATTTTTTTGGAGAAAAGTTGGAGGCCCGTCGGGTGGAAAATTTTCACCAAAACCTCCTCGCCAGCGAATGCCGAGGCATCGAGATAGACCTGCCCGCTTGTTGGGTTTGGGTAAATCGAGAAGACCGGGAGCGGCGTCAAATCGACGGTTTTTATTTCCGAAAAAATGGTTTTGCCGTCGCGCAAGGTCATCGTGAGGCGGTAGAAATTTTGCGCAGCGAAGGGGCTTTCGTCCGTTTCATTTATCACAATCAATTGATTTTCAGGCAGATAGGCGTTCTCCCAAACTTTCAACGGTTCAAAAAACACGCCGCCCGACGATCGATCGATGGAGACAAAATCAATTTGACTGCCCGCCTCGATGGCCGCCTGGATGCTGACATTTCCAAGGCCGTCGGGCCGCGCACCGAGCTGTGCGATGCTCCGGTCGCCCGCATTTCCGCCGAGCGAAGAGGCGATATTTATCGTATAATCTTCCACTTCGCCATACGGCACAGTCGTTTCGCAGGCCGTCGCGAAGGCGTCGCGCTTCATTATGACGCGCATCCGGGTCGCGCCGAGGCTGGCGGTCGCGGGGACGCTGATATTGCCGTTCAAAAGCGCATCGACCGCACTGATCGGGCCGGTCGGGATGTTGCCAGAATAGGCCGTTTCGGTCGCGGCTTGAAAAGCCCCGTCGCGGTTCCAGTCAATGAAAACCCGAAAATAAAGCGGGCTGAACGTCCAACTTACGCTGCCGCCAAGGGTGATCGGAAAGCTTTGGCCGGGCACCATCGTGCCGACGAGCGAGGTATAATCGGTGTAGGCCCACTTCCCGGTCGGGTTGTTGATGCCCGCGACCTGCACGCGCGAGAGCCATTCTTGCCACGGGAAAAGGCTGCCCGCCGCACAATAGCCCGTTGGGCCGCCCGTGACCGAGCATGGCGACGGCGGCTGTACGGTGATTGCCGAGGTGCAAGTGGTGGTGGTCGCGTCGCGGACGGTAAAATTGAGCGCGCCGCCCGAAATTGGGTACGGGCCGACCAATTTGGGGACATTATAGCTGCCGGTGACGGTCGCACCGTTCACGAGGGCCGTCCAGCCGGAGGCCGTGCCGGTGCCGTTCACGTTGAGGATGAAAGTGAAAGTGTCGTCTGCACCCGTGTTGGTCGTGCCGCTGTTGTTGCAATCGACCGATGTGACGGCGGCGGCGATGGTGCACGGGACATTGTTGGAACAGGTCGCAGGCGGCGTGACGGTGACGGTTTTTTTGCAGTTCAAGGGGTCGCCCGCGTCCTTTACGGAAAAATTCAACGGGCCGCCGGCAATCGGGAAAAAGCTCATCGATTTGTTCACGCCATAGGCGCCATTGAAATTGGTGGTGCCGATGGTTGTGTTCCAAGCGGTCCCGGCGAGCGGCGTTTGTGTGATGTTCATGTTGAACGAAAAGCGGTCGTCGGCTGGATTTGCGTCGGTCCCGTTGTCGTTGCAAAGGATGCTTGTGACGGACGAGTTCATGGTGCAAGTGCCGGTGCCGGGCATGATGCGGACGTTGTAATCCTCGACTTCGCCGTTCACGATGGTCTCGCAGGGGCCGGGCGCCGCATCTCTTTTGATGGAAACACGCATCCGGGTAACGCCTTCTTGTGCCGAGACTGGGATATTGATGATCTGGTTGCAAGTAATCGAGCCGCTGCCGTTTGTTGTGGCCGGAACGGAATAAGTAACCACTTTTTCGCCCGCCTCGAAAGCACCGCTGCGGTCAAAATCGATCCAAACGCCCCAATGTTCATTGTAGGGAAACCAGCCGTTCGAGGCGGAAACCGAGATTGGGTAACTATCGCCGGCGGTCAAGTTGGGCGGCGCGAGGGCCGTAAAATTGGAATAGGTCCATTTGCTCGACGGATTGTTGAGCGTTCCGAGCGTCACCCGGTCGATCCAATCCTGCCACGGCGACGCACCAACAGATGCGCAATATCCGCCCGGAACGACCGTCGAGGTCCCAATCACCGCCGAGCCGGAAGCCGTGCAGCCCCGCGAATCGGTCACCGTGACCGTGAACGTGCCGACATCGAGGCTGGAAATATTGGCCGCCGTTGGCCCGTTGCTCCATATATAGTTGTACCCGGGCGTTCCCCCGGTTGGTGTCGAAAGGGCCGAGCCATTGTTTGCGGCAGCGGCCGTTTCGTCCATCGAGGAGATGCCGGGGGACAAAATATTGGGCTGCGAGATCGTCGTGCTGGCCGATCCGGTCAATGCGCCAGAGGTTGCCGTGACCGAATAATTGCCCGCCGGGACGTTCATGATGGTTGCTGTCGTCGCGCCGTTGGACCATAAATAGGTATAACCGGTTCCGCCCGTAGCCGCAGCGGTCACTTTTCCGTTCGAGCCGCCGGGGCAGGTGATGTCCGTTTTATTGGAAAAAGTGATGTTCAGCGCACCACCCGCGGGCCCTCCCTTTGTGAACTGGCATTTGTAAAAAAGCCCGGCATTGTCTTTTTTGAGGATCGCATCGCCCGTGCCGTTGTTGTCGCTGTCCAAATTTGAGCGGTAATAGCATTCCAAAAAGTAGGTCGTGCCGCCCGTCAGGCCATTCAGGATATCCCAATTGGGTGAGTCGGTGAACGTCCGGAGGCGATAATCTCCCGTCCCGCCATTGTTCAGGTCGTTGATCGGATGGGCGATAAATGCGCCCGGTGTGGTGCCCTGCGCATAAATCCGATAGTGAAAAGTGGCATCCAAGACATAATTGGTGCAGCTTTCCCAAGAGATATTGGTCAGCTTGGTCAAGTTCAGGCTCGTCACTGTGCCAAAATTGTAGCCCTGCAAATTGGTCATCCAGGTGTTGGCGCCGACATATGCGAAGAACTGCTGGCCACCGACGGAAAACTCCATTGTCGTCGCGCCGTGCGACACATAATCAACGCCGCAAGCGCGGGCATTTTTTGAAAAAAGGGACAGGCAAAGGGCCAATGCGAACATCAGCCCATGAGTAAGTTTGCTCATGTGGAAACCGGAGGCGTTTAATTAAAAAGGAAAGTATTTTGGTAAAATGCGAGCGTTCAGGAAAGACAGAGATCTTGGTCTAAAAAACAAAAAGTGCGCTCAAGCAGGTCGAATGATTATTGATTACGGCGACAAAAATAGAAAATGATGTTCGCGCGATTTCATGGTTAGGGATATTTCCGTGAATCACTTAACCAAGTGATTTATGGTTTTGCCAAAATACAAACCAGCATTTTCGATAGCGGATTTTTGACTTTGAACTTGCATTTGAGAAGGGCCGCCCCCATCGAAACAGGAGCGGCCCTCTATTTTATCCAATCAAAATAAAACCTGCTGGTTTAGATCTTGACGATCTGGAACGGAGTGGAAATTTTGTCGCCGCTTTGCAACGAAATCAGGTACGAACCGACCGGGACATTGGACATGTCCATGAGGTATTCGTTCAAGCCCTTTGCCGCGTCGAACGGTTGTTCCATCACCGTGCGGCCCGTCAGGTCAACCAACCGCAAAATGACGGCCTCCTCGTTCTCGGACGTGAACTTCACCGTCGTGGACTCCGTGGTCGGTGAGGGGAAGGCCGAGTTGATGCCAAAGCCTGACTTGCGGGTCAGGATGACGACATTGGAAAAGCTCTGTTGTCCATCAAAATCGACTGAACGGAGGCGGTAGTAGGATTTTGCCAATGGCCCATTGTCCTCCAACGAGTAATTGGTCGCCGAGAAGCTGTTCGCCTGACCGGTGCGGCGGCCAATTTCCGACCAATTTTCGCCGTCAGCAGAGCGTTCGACGATGTGATTGGCAACGTTGCGCTCGGTGGCCGTTTCCCATTTCAGCATGTTGCTTTGGTCGAGGGCCTCGCCGGAGAAATCCGTGAGCTCGAGGGGGAGCGGGGCGGCGATGGTGACGGTTCCAGCAGTTGCGGAAATGACCAGATTGCCCGTAGCGATGGAGAACCCGATCGAACTCGTCGCACCGTTGACGTAGGCCACACCTGCTATATTGGGTGCCCCACCAGTATTGAACGTAATCGTGACCGGGAAGGCAAAGTTGCCGTCCGTCTTGGTCAGTTTAGCACGGATGAACTTAGTTGGAGTGATGGGCATCGGAATGGCGGCGGCTTCATTGGCAGCCGGGGACTGGGCGATGCGCATTGGCGCAGTAGCACTGGCCGGGACCAATGAAAGGGTGGGGTTGTTCAGTCCCATATAGGTCATCCCTTCTTCGACAAGGGTATAGGTGCCCGTGCCAGGGAACGCCCCACCGTTATAACGCGCATGCGCTTGCATCTGAGAAAGCTTCAGCGTCGACGCTCCGGTGTTAGCGATCTCAATGTCAAATTCGATCTCGGTATTGCTGGTTGCGACGCCGTTAGTCTGGTGGAAAGAAAGGGTAATCTGGTTTTGAGACCGGCCTTCTTGAAGAGTTATCAACAAGAGAGAGAAGGCTATTAATGCCCCATTTTGAAACTGTGAAAAACGATTCATGTTGAAGTGATTTTTGAAAAAGTGTGCGGAACGTTGGCCGAGGGTTTATATTGAGCAAAAACCTCAACAACGCCCCGCACAGTCTATTGAAAAAAGAAGGTTCGGTCAGGGACGGGCGACAATTACAAAATTGATGTTGTTATTCTCCCAGAAGGGGTAATCAAGTCCGTTGACCTCACCGTCTCCGTTGAGGTCAGATCGAACATAGCCTATTTCAAAATTGTTGTTGTCCGTCTCCCAGATAGCGTAGTCGAGGCCGTTCACCTCTTCGTCGCCGTTCAATGATTCAAAGTCACCGCTGTACATGCACCACTTCGTCCCAACCTGCACCATGTTCGACCCAAAGGCCTGCGTGGCCGCCGAGCTGAAATCGAATGCCGTCACGTTGCCCAATGTCTCGCCGCCGGAATCGCTCCACGTATCGAGCGCGTTCCGGTGCTTTATGACAATATAGCTGAGGCCGCCCGCGCCCGATGGGAAGGAACAGGCAAGCTGCCCGTCCGTGGCGAGTATCCCTTTGAAGGAATGTTTAATCGCATAGGGCGAGTTCACATCGCGCAACTGAACGGTGATTGTGTCGCATTGTAGGCCGGTCGCGCCAGGAATACCGCTGTTGGAAAGCACGTCTTCCATCAAGCCAGTGAAGGGCAGGATCATATACCCTTCGATAAACGCCGTCAAGTTCAACGTGATCGGGCTGAACTCGTCCGCCCCCATATCCGGTGTTGAAACTGACCGCAACTCATTGTCGATGTCGACTGTGACAGTTGGGGCAAGATTGGTTCCCAAATCGAACAAGGAAGCGTTGCTTACAGCAGGTAGGTGCAGGTTGGTGGTGCTTGTAAACACCGGTGCCACGGCAACAGAATTGCCATCACCACCTGAAACCCCTTGCCAGTTGGCCAAAGTCACCTGTGCAACCGTTAAAAATCCGACATTCTCCGTTGTAGCATAATCGTTGTGGTTGATGGCCGCAAAAATTGTGTTACCGGCTGTGGACGCATCATAGATAGCGTATTGGGTACCAACCGTCTGCGTAGTTGAGATGATGTTGTTTCTCAAATTGATGGACCCTACGGTAGTGACTCCTGCAGCAATCATTATTGCAGCCGTGATACCCGTCACCAGCGTTTGTTCGGTATTCATGGCGATGGTATTGTTGTAAATATTATACCCACCACCTGAGTTCACCATAATGCCATAACCGTTGTCAAGGGCAGTCACGTCCGCAAAACCATAGGAGGCCACATCGGAGACAAAATTATTGGCAACGGTCAAGTTGGCAGTTGATGAGTTTTGCGAAAGGAAGATACCATTGCTTCCCCAACCAGCAGTATTAACCTGCTTGATGTCCCTTAATGTATTTCTGGTAATGGAACCACCTGAAATGATGCCCCCCACCTGAATGCCGGTCATCGTAGAACTAGAGGAAGCTCCTGATACCACGCCAATGATGGTGTTGCTGTCCACGGCCATGTTTTGGGCACTTCCAATGAACATACCTCTGAAAGTCATTTTTTCAGCGTCTACCGTAGAGCCAATCACATTTTTCTTGACCATCCAGTTTTGATCCAAACCTACTGCCTCTCCAAATAGAAACATGCCATTCTGTACCGTTTTGATGGTATTGCCCATAATGGTATTATTGGAGTTGGCCGTCTCTGCAGCGGTTCCAAATGTAACACCGCTGCCCGCAATAATACCTCCTACGGTTGTGGTATTGGTTGCTCCCGATAAGGTGCAATTTTTGATGGCATTGTTCGTAGCACCATCCGTTGCTGTACTTCCAATCCATATTACTGCAGAAGTAGAAGTGGCACTGGTATTTGTGATAGTAATGGACCTTCCAGCAGTGTTTAAACCATCAATGGTCACATAGTCTGCACCATTCCATTTGAGAATGCCAGAGGTAGCAGAAGGACCAGAAATAGTCGCATTGACCCCCGTTGCCGGATTGATGGTCAATGTGTTCACCGCACTTGCCTCCGGGTTGCTGTTGATGGTGATCGGGAAAGTCTCCGAACCACCATAAGCCGCATCCGTCAGCGAGAACACGATTGCGCCGCCCAAGCAAGAAGTATTGTACGCAGCCACCGCAGCCGTCAGCGTGGTATAAGTCCCGCTAACGCCAACGGTATAAGTGCCTGCAGCCAACGTGTTCGAGATCGTGTACGAGTTCGGCGTGGTCGGCGGCGTGGTAACCGTATTGACGTTCGTGGCGACGAGGCCCGCTGCCGGGTTGGACCCGACATTTATTGGCGAGGCCACATCCTGTGCGATCACGAAATAGGAGACCATATCGGTTACCACAAGGCCACCAAGAGCGGCAGCCGAGATGGTAAAGTCCCAAGTCCCGCTGATCCCATTGCCGGACATCAGCACCCCTTGTGCGGAAACGTATGCGCCCGCATTTTTCCGGAAATAGATGCGCGGCTGCAATGCGCCCGCAATTGGCACACCGCTGACATCTGCGATGGTGGCCGTAAAGATACGGTCGCCAGTTGCGCAGGTCAGGCCCAATGCCGTGTAGGTGATCGTCGGTGCGATGGCATCCACCGCTTCTTCATAGGCACCCATCGAAGGGGTGGCCACGTTGCGCATTACGCCAAGCTGGTCGGTCGTGATGCCAGCAATTGGGGTAGCGACCCCAATAACCGGTGAACCGAGGGCAGGGCGGAGGTTGGTCGCGTTTTGGAACAACGGGTCGGCGGAGATGGAATTCACGTCCCCGCCCGAAGCCGGTGCCCAAAGTGCCAAGGTCGCATAATCGACCGCGTTCAAGCTGCCGACCAGAGCGGATGGCCCATTGAACGTATTGGTCACATAGTAATCGTTGTAGTTGATCGGCGCAAACACCGCATTGGTCAAGGTTGCCGAATAAACGGCATAGTTCCGCTGGGTTGCATTGGTGCCGACTTGCGTGTTGGAGAACACATTATCACGGATGTCCAATGCCGTCACGTTCGCCCCGATATAGAGGGCAGTTGTAATTGCAGTGGCTGAACCAGTCCCCATGCTGCCCGTCATGTTGACGCTGTTGTAGTAGAGGTTCACCCCACCTGTGATATTCAATAAATCAGTGCCCAATCCAACGATGCCAATACCGATACCAATGGCCGATGAGTTGCCGAAGGTGTTCCAGTTGCTGCCGTTCACCCCAGCGATGGAGTTGTTGAACACATCCAAAGCACTTGCGGCCATGCCTGTACCAATGGTGATACCCCGTCCGGCGTAGCCGCCAGCGGCGGAGGTCACGACTTTGGTAATCACATTGCCCTCGATGGAAGACCCGTTAAAGCCCGTTTCGATGGAAATCCCGGTTGGCTGTCCTAAGAAAGTCGTTTGAACAGAGATGGTATTGTTCGAGATGCTTCCGGTTATGCCGTTCCCGACCTGGATACCGGCGTTCGCCAGCGTACCGCTTTCGGAAACAATCGAGTTGCCATCGACAATCAGGTTGTCCATGCCGCCCGCGCTCACGTTCGCGGTGCCGATTGCATAGATGCCCCTCGATGCGATCGAAATGGCATTGTTGACCAAAGAAACATCGTCGTTGTCCGCGCCCGCAGTCCCCGGGGTGGCTCCGCCGACGGCGATACCGTAGCCCAAAGGTAAAGATGTGGCGATGCCCGTGCTGATATTGCAGTTTTGGACTGTGTTGAACGATGCGCCCAAACCGGCACCGAGGCTCATGATCGCCACGCCGGTTGGCGCGACGGTTGCCGTGTTGGTGATGGTCATGCTGCGGTCGGTGCCGCCGCTGTTGCTGCCGTCGATGTTCACATAGTCGGTGCCGTTCAAGCGGATCAGGCCGCCACTTGCCGATGCGCCCGAAATGAGCGGCGTCGCGCCCGCGTTCGGCATGATGGTCAGCGTGTTCACTGCACTTGCACCCGTGATTGCGTTTAGCGTCAGCGGGAAGGATTCCGACGGGTAGGTATTGTCCATCAGCCTCACTGTGACCGCTGCCGAAACGCCGCGTGCGTTCAGGTTGGCAAATGCCGAGGTTAATGTGGTGAAGTTCGGGAAAACCTGCAATGCGCCCACATTATAGGTGCCCGCCATTGGCCCAACGATCACTTTGTTGCCAGCCGGAGCGGAAACCGTTGGTGTCCGGGTGACCGTGCTGATGACCATGTCCACGCATTCGCCGTCGATCACGTTGCCGACGGCAGCCCCAGCGATCACATCGTAGGCCAACCAAAAATAGTTGGCGCCCGTCTGGAGATCGCGGCTTCCGGCCACGGTAAAGTTCGCAACGGTTGGCGTGAGCGAACCGAACAAGGTCGCCGTGCTGAACACGTTGGTCGTTGTATAGTACACTTTGGCGGTCGTCGCATCGATGTCCGTGATGGCCGTCGTGCCGTTTGCGTTCAAATTGAGGCTTGTGAGCGTCAATGGGTTCACCAATCCGGTGGTCATGACCACAACCTTGATGATCTCTTGGTTGACCACGTTGGCAAATGCCCCACCAGCGACCTGTTCGGTCGTGGAAGAAACGTAGGACATCGGCACCGCTGGCACGCCATCAAATTCGTCCGCGCCCATGTCCGGTGCAGTTGAACCACCGTTCGCAGGTGCTGGGTTTGGCCGGGTCGTGCCGTCAATATCCGTCGTGACGCTCAACACTTGGCCGCCCGATTCCAGTTGCGTTTCGGTCAGGCCCATGTTCAAGTGGAGGTCGGTGGCGGAAACAAAGGTCGGCGCAACGAAAAGCGATGCGGCATCCTGTGTGGAAGCCGTCCGCCAGTCCGCCAACGTGAGGCGAGCTGCCGCATTGTAAAATCCGACCCAGTTTCGAAGGCCCGAACAGTACAGGTCATTGTTGTTGGATGACTGTGCGGCTGCGAAATTTGTCGTCGCCAACGAGTAGATGCCGTAGACTATGCCGGTTGCAAGGTTGCCAGGCTGTCCGGTGATGGAGAGGATGTTGTTTTT
>JANOQP010001009.1:0-4162 GCA_031414895.1 Saprospirales bacterium | reverse complement strand
GATTTTATGTCAAATAGGGCATCGATGGACAACAACAAAAGGCCAAAATGAGAAACATGGAACCTCTTGCATGCCCAAAAGGGGGTTTTTTAATTGCCCTCGCCAGCCCTTTTTGAATTCCAAAACCGCCATTTTCGCTTCCTAAAAACCTTCCCATCCTCCCTTTCCCTGTCGCGCACCATGTCGTTCACGTCGTCGAGCTCGGGTGATTCCTTCAACGCCTTCCAGTTGAATTTTTCATCGAAAGGGTCGAGTGCGGTCTGTGGGTCGAACAGCCGGGGGTCTATGGGCCGCGCCGTAAAAGGTTGATAATCAGGCGTTTGGGAAAAAAGGTCGCCCAAATTCGCCGCGCCAGCATCGTACTGGTTCAGACAGGGGATGCCGAGCGCGTTCCAAAAAGTCTTGAAAATTGAGCCGAACGAATAGTGCTGGTGGCCTATAAAACCGCGCTTCGCCCACGGCGACACGACCATGCAAATAGACCGGTGCGCATCGACATGGTCCACGCCGCCCTGCGGGTCGTCCTCGGTGATGACGATGGCCATGTTTTTCCAAAAGGGCGTGCGGCTCAAAAACTCGACGGCCCGGCCCAAGGCGAGGTCGTTGTCGGCCATATATCTTTCGCGGAACGGGATACCGGCCTTCGGGCGCGGCCCCGTCGTGTGGTCGTTGGGCAGCATCAAGAAGAGGACGGGCGGCAGGGCCTTGTGCGGCGCGGCCCATTTTTCATTGAACTCCTTCATGAAAATATCCGTGCGGAACTGGTCCGGGATGGCCATATTATAGGTCGGGAACTGGCGCGACGACTTGTTGATGAGGTTGCCGGGCAGCGGGTAGTTGACGGTATATTTTTCGCCCGCGTACTTCATCGTCGTGTCGCTGATGGCCCCTGCCATTTCGACACCAAAACCGAAGTTGAAATAGTCGATGCCGTGCCGTTCGAGGTGTTCCCAAACGGAGCCGCCCTCGTTGTAATCTTCGGGGTAGATCGAGCCGGCTGAACCGTAAATGGCCAAATTGCCCGGTGCGTCCGAGCTGTCGCGCCGGTTGAAATGGCCGCCATAATGCGCCGCCGTCGCGGTCTCGCACCACTCGTTCGGGTAGGTATTGACGAGCCAGCGATGGCCGTCCGCGCTCACGTCCGAGTCGCAGTAAAAGTTGTCGGCCATTGAAAACCGCCGGGCAAGGGCGAGGTGGTTGGGGGCGATGTCGATATTTTCGAGTTTTTTTCGGCCTTTTTCATCCGAAACGGGTTGGTTTTCTCCAAAACGGGCCAGCGACGGTTCGCCGTTCCCGTTCTTTAATTGACCAAAAATCTCGTCGTAGGTCCGGTTTTCCTTTGCAATGAAGACCCAATATTTGATGGGCGGCTCCTGCTGCTCCGCAAAAAATGGGATTGGGCCAACAGCCGCCGGGCCCGATTTTTTTTCAACAAACACAAAATTGTTGTCCAAAACCTGCCGCGTCAGCCGCGCAAAGGCCGAGTCCTCGGGTATCTCAAAAACGCTCAACGTGCCGTTCATCCGGTTGCCGATATAACTGCCGCGCGCGTCGAGGGTGAACGCGGGGCCGCCGTTTGGGCCGGAGCCATACCCCTTTGCGTTGGCGACGATGAGCTTTTTGCCGTCGGGCGAAACTTTTATTTTCGACGGAAACCAGCCGACGGGCAGGTGGCCGACCACTTTTTTCGTGGCAACATCGACGACCGCGACGGCATTGATGCCCGATTCGGCCACGAAGAGCCGCTTCCGGTCGGGCGAAAGGGCGAGGCCGAACGGGATGATGCCGCGCAAATTGCCCAGTCTTTCGTCCGGTTGGAGCGAAATCGTGGCCACGACCGTGTCCTTTTCGATGGAGATCACGGAGACACAATCGTTCGTCGCGTTCGATACAAAAACCTCGGTTTCGGTCGCCACGACCGAGTTTGGGCTGCTGCCCCCGACGGCTGGAAAGTCCTCGACCATCTGGCCGACGAGGATGCCGGTCTTGATTTTTTTGCGCAAAATGGGCGGCTTTCCATTTCCCGGCAGGTCGAACGACCAGACAGAAAAGCCGTCCGGCGAATTGGGGCCGCCGAGCGGTGGGATGCCTTTTTCGGGGTCGCCCATTGCGGCTTTTTCGGTGCCGTAGCTCGACGCTGGCCAATCGTGCGCCGTCGCCGTCGCCCTTTTTGGGTCAAAATCGGAGAAATGATTGTACTCGAATTGCCCGACATTGGCCACAAAAACACGCCGCCCATCGGGCGAAAGGCAGATGCCGAACGGATATCTGCCCGTTGGCACTTCCCAGTTTGTTTTTCCGGAAACCTGCCCGTCGGGTCGCCGGGAAATATCGATCCCAATGAGCCGAAAACCAATCTGATCGACGACGAACAAGGTTTTCCCGTCTTCCGAAAGGGTCAAATCGCCCAAATAGCCGTGATTGTGACCCGTAGTTTTGCAGTCAATATTGCCTGTCGGCTTGCCCGTTGCGGCATCGAAAAGGAGGATTTTGTTCGCCTCGCCGCCGCTGACAAATATGGTCTTGTTGTCTGGCGCGACGGCGAGGCCCATGAAACAGGCCTCCAAAATGCCCGCGTCGCTTGCCGGGCCGTCGGGGATTTGTTTCACCCGGGTTTTTTCTGAAAAAGGATGGTGGACGATTGAAATCGAGAAGGGCGCGGTGCCCGAATTGGCGGTCACGGCCAGCACCCCGTCGCCGCTGACGGCGAGGCCGTAGGGATGGGGGGCGGTCTCGATCTGCCTGCCGAGCGGGGTGACGAAGCGGCCGTTCGGGATGACGGTCAGGCCGCCGCGCTCGATTTTGACGGGCAAATCCCCGGCGGGCGGGAGGATGGCCCATCCGGTTTTTTGGGCGAAAACCGGGCAGTTGAGCAAGAGGAAAAAGGCGATTTTTTTCATATGAACTTTCAAGGTTGGGTGTAAAAAACCAAACTCAAAACCGAAACCTGATCCCCCTTTCCAAAGGTTCCTCCAAAATGAGTTCTTTCGGAAACCCTTTTTCCGCCGAAAAAGCCTCGATCTGCCGGACGAGTTTTGGGACGTTCGTCGCGACGACCACTTTTGGTTTGCGTTTCAATTTTTCGATTGGCAGGAAAAAATGCTCCCAATGGCCGATGAAGACCGCCTCCGGGCGCAGTTTTTCGATCAGCGGCATGGGGTATTTTTTGGCCATGTTGTAGTTCGCGCCGCAGACGAGGAGGAGGTCGCAGGGCTTTTTTTGGTAAAAATTGGCTGGCGGCTGGCCCACGCCCGCGTCGCAGGCCGCGCCCGCGTTCGAGAAGATCCGGAAGACGACCTGCCCGTTTTCGTCCAAAAGGTCGATTGCGAAATTGAAGTTTTTGCCCTCTTTGTAGGCCATCGAACTGGTCGGCGGCTTGCGGAGCGGCCCATCGACCTCGCCGCCGATGAACGGCAATTTGCCCGTCCAGATGAACCGGTAATGCCCCGCGTGGCTCGCCGGGATGGCCGCAAAACGGATCCGGCGGCCCGGCGTGTAGAAAAACGGCGAGATCTCCGGCTCGCTTTTTTCGCCCACCGAGTGCGATTGCCGGGTGAAATAACCCTCGAGGTCGACCAGTTGCCGCGCTGTGTCGGGCAGGATTTCGGGGAAAGAGCGGAGGAGGTTCACCCCCGTTTTGCTGCAAAAAATGGTCGTTTTTTCCCGGTTGAAATAGTTTTCGCAGAGCGTGGGGAGGTCGGCGAGGTGGTCGCAATGGGCGTGGGAGACCAGCACCGCGCCGATTTTTCCGTCGATGTCCGTCGGGCCGCCGAATTTTTTGTTGAAAAAAGAACCAATCAGCGCGGTGTCCGGCCTGATCTTGCCGACCATCATTTTGCCAATCGGGGCGTTTGAAAAAAACGGGTCGAGCCAGAGCATTTCGCCCGCATATTCGATCAAAAAACCGCCGCAGCCCGTGTAGTTTATGTCCACCGACCGTGATTTATTTGCGGTCGGCCCGATGTCGTAAAAGGTTTTTTCCTTTTCAAAAAGGGGCCGCAACTGGTTGGCGCGGTGGGCCTTGCAGCCGCAAAAAAGGGCGAGGGCCAGCCCAAAAATGAGGGCAGGGCGGGCGAAGTGTTTTCTCATCAGTCCGGTTGTTTTGTGTTTTTCGTCAGCCAAGCGCATTGAAAACCACCACCCGTTCCCATAAATGGCTGCA
>JANOQP010001008.1:0-9580 GCA_031414895.1 Saprospirales bacterium | reverse complement strand
CCGATCTTGTTGCAAGATTTTATTTTGCACGAAAAAATGGCGCACTTCAACCGCGAGCGCATCCCGGAGCGGGTCGTCCATGCGAAGGGCAGCGGCGCGTATGGCACTTTTACGGTCACGGACGATATTTCAAAATATACGAAGGCCAAACTTTTCAGCCAAATCGGGAAGGAAACCCGCGTTTTTCTGCGTTTTTCGACCGTCGGCGGTGAAAAAGGATCGGCGGACACGGAGCGCGACCCGCGCGGTTTCGCGCTCAAATTTTACACGGAGGACGGCAATTGGGACCTCGTGGGCAACAACACGCCCGTCTTTTTCATCAAGGACCCAAAGAAATTCGGCGATTTCATCCACACCCAAAAGCGCGACCCGCACACCAATTGCAAAAGCCCGACCATGATGTGGGACTATTGGTCGCTCAACCCGGAGAGCCTCCACCAGGTGCTCATTTTGATGAGCGACCGCGGCACTCCGGACGGCTATCGGCACCTGAACGGCTACGGAAGCCATACTTTTTCTATGATAAATGCCGAGAACGAGACGGTTTTCGTGAAGTTCCATTTCAAGACAAAGCAGGGCATCAAGAATTTTGACAACGGTTCGGCGACCGAGATGAAGGGCCTCGACGCGGACTATTCGCAGCGCGACCTCGTCGAAAACATCGCCGCCGGGAATTTTCCAAAATGGGCCGTCAAGATCCAGGTGATGACCCCGGCGGAGGCCAAAACCTTCCGTTGGAACCCGTTCGATTTGACGAAAGTTTGGCCGCACGGCGAGTTCCCGCTCATCGATGTCGGCACGTTGGAGCTGAACGAAAACCCGGACAACTATTTCGCGCACGTCGAACAGGCCGCATTTGCGCCCGCGCATATCGTGGACGGCATCGGCTATTCGCCGGACAAGATGTTGCAGGGTCGTTTGCTTTCGTACCCGGACGCGCACCGTTATCGGCTCGGGGGCAATTATGAGCAGATCCCGGTCAACCGCTGCCCGTTTATGGTGGCCAATTATCAGCGCGACGGCAAAATGCGGATGGATGGAAATGGCGGGGCCGCGCCCAATTATTTCCCCAACAGTTTCGACGAAATCGAGGTGGATGCCGCGTACAAAGAGCCCGTGCAGCACCTCGAATCGACCGTCGCCGATTGGTACGACCGCAACGCGCCGGGCGAAAACGACCATTATTCGCAGCCGGGCGCGCTGTTCAACAAAGTGATGACGGCCGCCGAAAAACAGGCCACGGTCGATAATATCGTCGGCGCGATGAGCGGCATCAGCGGCCCGAAGCGCAACCTGATCGTCAATCGGCAGCTCTGCCATTTTTTCCGTGCGAGCATCGACCTCGGGACGCGGGTGGCGGCGGGCCTCGGCGTGGACCTCGCCGAGGCGCAGGTGCACATGGGCGAAATGGCGGCCTGATTTCCGGCGGCTTTTTTTTACCAAAATTTTTTCACGGTTGAAAGACCAAAAATAAAAAACCGGGCCTCGACATCGTCAAGGCCCGGTTTTCATTCAAAAAAAGGACAAAATTATTTGTCGCCCCCGTCCCAAAGGAACGCCACGACACCGAGTTGCAGACCGATGGTATTGGAGCGGTCGTTCGCGTCCTTGCCCTTTTCCGAGCTATAACCGAGGACGGCTTCGAGGGCCACATGGTCGTTGAGGAAAAAATCGCCGCCGAGGCCGAAGTTGATGCCGGTCGAGTTTGTGTCGTCGATAAAATCGGAATCATAGTTGACCCTCAAAAACGAGAACCCCGCTTGCGCAAAAAAGGCCGCCGGGCGGTCTGCCGTGAGGTAATAGCGGGCACTGGGGCCGATGCCAAAGGTCGAGCTTTTGGAATCGCCAAATTTAAAGGCACTGACGAACAGGTCGGCACCGATTGCCAGCCGATCGATGACGAAATAGCGCACACTCGGACTGATATTGACACTGGTAAATTTTGAATCCCCCGTTTTTTCGGAGGAAAAACCGGCGGTGCCGCCGAGGATGATGCTGCCCTGTCCGGTTTGGGCCTGGAGCGAAAACGTGCCGAAAACGGCGATGGCGAGAAGAAAAAAGACTCTTTTCATGTTGAAAATTGGTTTGGTAAAAAATGGTTTGGTTTGAAAATGCGGCGCACTTTTCGGTATAAATGTATGGATTGCCGTCCAATCAGGCAAACAGTTCCTCGGCACTGATCTCCAAATCGGGCAAGGCCGGTGCGCCGCTGCAAATGGTTTTTGCACGGCAGATCTTCACGTCGTCGGGGGAGGTATAGACCTCCACTTTTTGCTGCGCGGGGTAAATATGCCAGACGGTCAGCACGCCCGCCCGGAAATATTCCTCCATTTTATTGGCGACATGGCCGGCCTTGTCGGTCGGCGAAATGACCTCGGCAACCCAAGTGGCGACCTGGTTTTGGCCGGCCCACATCAATGGGAGCTGCTCTGCCGTGAAAAAGCAGATATCGGGCCGCCGGAGCTGCTCCGGAGCTGTGTCCACGTCTGTTTCGGTGATGAGCATTCCGCCTTTTTGAGCGGCGCTTGTTTTCAAAAAAAGACTGAGCAGCCGGAAAAAAAATTTGGATTGCAGTTGGTTCATAGTTTGTGTTTTTTCGATGCGGCCGTTGTTCCACTCGTATTTGAAACCGTCCTCGCGGTCGGAATATTCGAGCAGGAAACGCTCCTTCGAGATGTTGCGCGGCAGTCGGCTGGCAGTTGCCGGTTTGGGGTCGGCGAAGGCAATTGTGGACATTTTTTCCTGTATTTTATGGCGAAAATAGTGTGACCGGATGAAAGTTTTGTGGAACAAAGATAGCGAACTGGATTTTGGGAACCCCCAGTCGCAGGTGTGTGATTTTGACTTTGAACTTGATTTTGCGTTTCCATTTCCCTCACCCGTTCCGCCCATCCACCCGATAAGCCAACCGTTCCATCCCCGCCACCTCGATCGACGGGAAGCCAAAATCGAGCGTCACGCGCCCCCAGATTTTGTACAGGCCCTTCCCCTTGAAAAGTTTCGGGTTTTGAGTTTCGGGTTTTGAGCCATAGTTCGGAAAATGGGTCGTGTCAAAGAAAAAACCTTCCTCGTCGAGCCAGGTCCCGAAGTGCATCGGCTTGCCGCTTTTCGTGCGGATGTCCTTTCGGCAGACGTAATAGCCGATGAGCTCGACGGGTTTGCCCCTATTTTCCATCATGTTTTTTGAGAAAATCCGGGTTGCGTTCGCCGCCCCAATCCGCATTCCGCAATCCGTATTTTGGCCGTTGTTGGCGTCCCCGCCAACAACATTTTGGCCGTTGTTGGCGTCCCCGCCAACAACATTCTGGCCGTTGTTGGCGTCCCCGCCAACAACATTCTGCAATTCAAAAGGCGACTTCAACGGAAAGCCCAACAATTCCATTTCATCAAAAACCTGGTCGAATTCCCCCGATTCGAGCTTCGGGAGGCGATGGTTTTCTGCCGGGTCGTCCTCAAAAAGAAGGCCCGTGCCGATGGCCCGCGACGTGCCGAGGAGGCGGTTTTTTTCCCACATCAGCGCGCATTTGTCCAGCCCGGTGAACCGCAGCGCACCGATGCGGATGAGCAATTGGACCTGTTCCGCACCGATGGCGACGCGGCGCAAAAAATCGTCGAGGCCGCGAAAAGGCCGTGCCGCTCGCGGTTTTCGACAATTTCGGTGGCCGTTTTTTGTTCAAACCCTTTCAAATGGACAAAGCCGAGCCATGCGTCGTCGCCCTCGATGGAGGTCAAATACCGACTGTTGTTCACGCAGGGCGGATGGACGTTCGCGCCCGCCCGCCGCAGTTCGTGGACATAAAATTCGGTCGAATAAAAGCCGCCAAAATTGTTGATGACCGCCACCATGAACTCTTTTGGGAAGTACGTTTTCAAAAAAAGGCTCTGAAAACTCTCCACCGCGAAGCTCGCCGAGTGCGCCTTGCAAAAAGAATAGCCCGCGAAACTTTCAATTTGCCGCCAGACCTCGTTCGTCAGTTCGTCAGAATGGCCGCGCTCCTTGCAGTTGTCGAAATACTTTTTTTGCAGCCGGGCGAAGGCCTCCGACGAGCGTTTTTTGCCCGTCATCATGCGCCGCAGGATGTCCGATTCGTCGAGGTCGAGGCCCGCAAAATGGTGGACGATCTTCATCACGTCCTCCTGATAGACCATCACGCCGTAGGTTTCGCCGAGGTGTTTTTCAAAAACGGGGTGCAAATATTTGAACCCGTGCGGGCTGTGGAACCGCGTGATGTACTCGCGCATCATCCCCGATTGCGCCACGCCGGGCCGGATAATCGAGCTGGCCGCGACGAGGTGTATATAATCGTCGCACTTCAATTTGCTCAAAAGCCCCCGCATCGCAGGGCTTTCGATGTAAAAACAGCCGATGCAATGCGCCGAACGGAGCTGCGCCCGCACGTTCGGGTCGTTTTTTATCCGCTCGATATTGTGCACATCGACCGACTGCCCACGGTTTTTTTTGATCAGATTAACGGCCTCTTTTATGTGGCCAAGCCCGCGCTGGCTCAAAATATCGAACTTGTGAAAACCCCATTCCTCCGCTGCGTACATGTCGAAATGGGTCACCGGGAAGCCTTTTGGCATCATTTGCAGGGCCGTGTGGTTGTTCAAAGGGTCTTCGCTGACCAAAACGCCGCCTGCGTGGATGCTCAAATAGTTGGGCAAATCCTGCAGCTTTTCAACGAATTTCAGGATCTCGGGCAGCCATTTCGAGTGCGGATCACGGATTGCGGATTGCGGATTGGCCGCGCTGCCGTTCAGGGGCTGGTCGGAAGAACCCACATTCCGCAATCCGTGATCCGCGCCCCGCCGGCCCCATTGCCAATCGCCCGCATCGCGCAAAAGCCGGGGCAGGTCATCGCAGATCGCATCAATTTCCGCCTTCGGCAAACCGATCGCCTTCCCGATTTCGCGCACCGCCGCCGCCGGTTGGAAGGTCGAGTACGTCGCCAAAAGGGCCACATGCTCGCGGCCATATCGGTCGAAAATATAATTGGTCACGTCGTCGCGCTCGTCCCACGAAAAATCCATGTCGAAATCGGGCGGCGAGGCGCGGTGCGGGTTGATGAACCGCTCAAAATAAAGGTCGAGCTCCAGTGGGTCCACATCGGTCAAAAAAAGGCAGTACGCGACGATGGAATTGGCCCCGCTGCCCCGCCCGACATGGTGAAAACCGGCCGATTGCGCGTACCGCACGATGTCCCAAGTGATGAGGAAATAGGCGCAAAAATCCATTTCTTGGATGACCTTCAGTTCTTTCATCACCCGTTCGCGGGCGGTTTTGTTGGCAGGGCCGTAGCGGCGGACGAGGCCGTTTTCGGCCAGTTTTGCGACGAGCCGGAAATCGCCCGCTTTCGAGCCGGTAAAGGTTTGGCGGTTGAGCTGGAGGCCGGTCTCGAAACTGATTTCGCAGTTTTTCTCCATAAAATGGGCGTTTTCGAGCATTTTCGGATGCCTTTCGAAAGCCTCGGCAAATTGTTTTTCATCCAAAAAAATGGAATCGGGCCGCTCCAAGTCGGCCTCGGCGAGCTTGGTGACGAGCGTGTTTTTATCGATTGCACGGAGGAGCTTGTGCGTCCGCGGGTCGTCGGGTCCTAAAAAAGTAACCGGGTTCCATGCGAGGTATTTGTCCCAATTTCCCCCAACGGGGAGCGTCCGTGCGGCGGCTGGCCGGATGCCCAAAAATTCATTTTTATCAAACAAATTGATTGGTTTCGGCAGCTTTTCATAGACGATAAACACGTCGGACATCGGCGGCGGCACGTTGGGCAAGGTGTTTTGCCGCGAATCGGCGACGGTATGCTCGGTGAGGAACTTGCAAAGCTGCGACCAGCCGTCTCGGTTTCGGGCGAGGCCCGTAAAAAGCAACCGCCCGTCGCGCCGAAATTCGATGCCGATGATGGGCTTTATGTCAATTTTAATGCAGTTTTGATAAAAATCGAGCGTCGCGGACGTGTTGTTGATGTCCGTCAGCACGAGTGTGCGGAGGTTTTTTTCGCGGGCGGCGGCGACCAAATCGGCCACCGTCCGCACGCCGTAGCGCAGGCTGAAACAGCTATGCAAGACTTGCATGAGCGTGGGTTTTCTCTAAATTTTGATAAAAAAATGCCTGCTGGAAATGCCGTGAACGGGAGATAATGAGACGGCGCAAAGGTGGGGTTTTTTTGAAATTATGCGCTATTATTTGTTTTAAAAAAGAAAATGGCACTAGCTTTACAGCGGGAAAGAAAATGTCCTGCTCCCGGTTTAGGGCGGCACACCAGCTTATTCCGGCAATCAAACCTACTTTTGTTTAAAAATTGGTAGCTAAACAGCTACATGCGAACAATCTATTTTTTGCCCAACCGCAACCCATAAACCGGCCCAAACTGTGAGCTACCACAACGCCATCCTGCACCTCGACCTCGACGCTTTTTTCGCCGAGGCCGAGATTTTGCAAAACTCCGCCCTGCGCGGCCGCCCGCTCATCATCGGTGGCACGAGCGAGCGCGGCGTGGTTGCGTCGTGCAGCTACGAGGCGCGGGCGTTCGGGGTGCGTTCGGCGATGCCGATGCGAAATGCGCTGATGCTCTGCCCGGATGCGGTCGTTTTGCGCGGCGACCACGAGCGGTATTCCAAACTTTCGGCGACCGTCCGGGAGGTCATCGCGGACGATGCGCCGCTTTTTGAACAGGCCTCCATCGACGAATTTTACCTCGACCTGACGGGCATGGACAAGTACATCGGCTGTTTCCAATGGTCGCGGGAACTGCGCGAGCGGATTACCCGCGAAACGGGGCTGCCGGTCAGTTTCGGCCTTTCTGCAAATAAAACGGTCTCGAAAGTGGGCACGGGCGAGGCCAAGCCAAACGGCATGAAAATGATAGAACCGGGTCTCGAAACCGCTTTTTTGGACCCGCTGGCCGTCGGAAAACTGCCCGGCGTGGGTCGCGAAACGGAGCGAAAACTCCAATTTATGGGTGTTCGCCTCATCAAAACGCTGCGCGAAATACCGCCCCGGTTGCTCGAGCGCGAGTTCGGGAAACCCGGTTTTTCGATGTGGAAAAAAGCGAACGGCGAGGACAACAGCCCCGTCGTGCCGTACCGTGAACAGGATTCGATCTCGAAAGAAAGGACGTTCCAGACCGACACCATCGACGTGCGGATGCTCAACGAGGAGCTGCGCCGAATGGCCCTGAAACTGGCCTTCGAGCTGCGCGAAAAAGGAAAGCTCACGAGCTGCCTGACCATCAAAATCCGGTATTCGGACTTCAACACCTACACCCGGCAGCAACAGATCCCCCACACGGCCTCCGATTCGGAACTGCTCGGCCACGCGACGGCCATTTTTGAAAAACTTTGGGAACGGCGGCAGCTCGTCCGCCTCATCGGGGTGCGGATGAGCGGGCTGGTCTCCGGTGCGCCGCAGCTCGACCTGTTCGCCGACCGGCCGCGCGAGACGGATTTGATGGCGGCGATGGACAAGATCAGGAAGCGGTTCGGCGGCGGTTCAATCGGGCTGGCGGGCTGAACGAGACCCGTGGTTTCACGCCAGCGCGTTTTCCGCCACAAAATTTTCAACGTACGTTTTTATTTGCCTGCGCACGTCGCGGAACTGCGCCAAAATTTCGGCCTCGCTGCCCACGGCCTTCGCCGGATCGGGAAAATTATGGTGAAATTTTCGCGCCGAGGACGGAAAAATCGGGCACCGCTCGTTCGCATTATCGCAAACCGTGAGGATAAAATCGAAGCCGATCTCGCGGTATTCGTCCACATTATTGGACGTGTTTTTTGAAATATCAATGCCGTCCTCGCGCATCGTGGCGATGGCCCGCGGGTTCACGCCGTGCGTTTCGATGCCCGCGCTGAACACTTTTACGCTGCGCCCGTCGGTGAAATGCTCAAAATAGCCGTGCGCGAGCTGGCTGCGGCAACTGTTGCCGGTGCAAAGGATGAGGATGTTTTTCATGCGATTTCGGCAAAATTGGTCAATTGAACAAAACTTCCCGCCGGTTTTTCGGCGGGCATGCAACAGGCCGAAGCCTCGGTCAGTTCGTAGTGCGGGTCGTTGAACTCGGCGTCCTCGTGAAAATAATAGACCTCCCATTGCACGCCGTCGGGGTCGTTCACCCAAAATTTGTCCTGTTTTGCGTAGCAACAATTGGTGCCGATTTCCTCGCGGATGGCGAGTTTTTGCTTTTTGGCCTGCCAAAGTTTGATGTTCAAATCTTCGAGCGTCTCGACCTGAAAACCAAGGTGACCAAAATTTTGCTGCACCCGTTCCGGGTTTTCAACAAAAGAGATGATGAGCGACGGGCTTTCGAGCACGAACTTGGCATATTTGGGCCGCACTTTCGCGGGCTTTTCGCCGAAAAAAGCCACGTAAAAAGCGGTCGTTTTTTCAATATCGCTGACGTAGAGGCTGACGTGCATCCTCGGAAAAATGTCCTGTGCCATGTTTTTTAGCAATTTTTGATGGTGGTTTGATGCTTTTTCAGGTCGGTCAATTGCGCCTGAAAAATGCCGATAAAATGGTCGAGCCGCGCCCAATCGATGCAATAGCACGATTTCGCGCCCTCGATTTCGCCCCGGATGAGGCCGATGTTTTTGAGTTCTTTCAAATGTTGCGAGACGGTCGCCTGCGCCAGCGGTAGCACCTCGACGATTTCGCCGCAAATGCACATCTGCTTTTCGGCCAATGTCTTCAGGATGGCGAGCCGGGCGGGGTGCGCGACGGCCTTTGCAAATTCGGCGAACTCGACCAGATTAGGCTCGAATTCCAGTTTTTTATTGACCATTTTTGACGGTTTAATTGGTTCCTATTTGTTTGCTCCGCCGTTCCAGCAAGACCGTGTCGCGCCAAACGCCGCCCATTTTCCCGATTTTTTCCCGAAAACCGACCTGTCGGAAACCAGCCGTTTCGTGGATTTTCAGGCTCGCCAGATTTTCCGGGAAAACGCCCGCTTGCAAGGTCCAAAGCCCGTCGGCCTCGCTTTGCAAAACCAGTTTTTCCAAAAGTTGCGACCCGATTTTCGCGCCGCGAAATTTTTGGCCGACATAAACGCTCACCTCCGCGACCCCCTCATAAACGCAGCGGCCCGAAACGGGGGTCAAGGCCGCCCAACCCGCGACCGCGCCGCCCATTTCGGCCACAATCCGGCCCGTTTTGAGGTGCGCCGCGTCCCATTCTTCCCAATTTGGGACGCTGTTTTGAAAAGTGGCGTTGCCCGTTTCGAGGCCCTCGCGGTAAATCTCGGCGGCTTCGGGCCAGTCGGCTGCCGTCATCGGGCGGAGAAAAATGGTCGGGTTCATTTTTTTGGCTTGGTTGATTTTATATCGCAAATATACGATGATATAATTTTTGCGGCCAAATATTTTTGCCACAAATTGCACAAATTACTCAAATTGTTGCTTCCGATTAGCCTTGGCGTGTACCGGCGGCTTTAGCCGCCGACTTTTGGCTAAATTGACAAATTATCTTCAAAAATCATCCTGAATTGGCGGTTAACGCAGCCGAAGTGACTCCAATATTTATCCAATCCCGCCAATTTTCACACGAAACGGCGGCTAAAGCCGCCGGTACACGCCTGGGCTAAACAGT
>JANOQP010001007.1:0-2299 GCA_031414895.1 Saprospirales bacterium | reverse complement strand
TCGTACCTCGTAAATTAAAAATTCGATAGCGCGACGGTTTCGATTTTGCGTTTTCTTTCCTTTCTTTGCACCCTCAATTTTTGGGTACAATCTTTCACGAAACATAATTTTCCACAAAATGGGTAAAGGCGACAAGCGATCCAAGCGCGGCAAGATCTGGCGCGGCAGCTACGGCAAAAGCCGTCCAAAGCAAGCTGTGATCCGGGCGATCAAAAAAGCAAATTGAACTTCCGCCGACCGGCGGTTTTCACGACCCTGTGGGCGATTCGTTCGTCCACAGGGTTTTTTCGGTTAAAAATTTCAACATGAAACGCACAAAAATAGCCACCCTCCTCCAAACCGAGCCCGTCGGCTCGACCGTCACCGTGATGGGCTGGGTCAAGGGTTTCCGCAACAACCAATTTATCGCGCTCAACGACGGCTCCGGCCCGAACAACGTGCAGGTCGTGGCCAAATCGGAGGATTTTGACGAGGTCTTGTTCAAAAAAATCGGCTACGGAGCGGCCATCGGCGTGACCGGCGAGGTTGTCGAGTCGCAGGGCAAGGGCCAGAAAATAGAGGTCGTCGCCCAAAAAATCGAGGTTTTTGGCGAATGCCCGCTCGACGATTACCCGATGCAGCCGAAAAAGCACTCGATGGAATTTTTGCGCGACAACGCCCATTTGCGCCCGCGGACCAACACGTTTGGGGCCATTTTGCGGCTGCGCCACGCGCTCGCGTTCGCCGTCCACAAGTTTTTCAACGACCGCGGATTTTTTTATATCAACACGCCGATCATCACTTCGAGCGATGCCGAGGGCGCGGGCGAGATGTTCCGCGTGACCGCGCTCGACCTTGACAAATTGCCGCGCAGCGAGGACGGTTCGATCGATTTTAAAAAGGATTTCTTTGGCCGCGCCACCAATTTGACGGTCTCCGGGCAGCTCGAGGCGGAACTTGGCGCACTCGCGCTCGGCGAAGTTTATACGTTTGGCCCGACCTTCCGCGCCGAAAACTCGAACACGTCGCGCCACCTCGCCGAGTTTTGGATGATCGAGCCGGAGGTTGCCTTCGCCGACCTGACCGACAACATGGACCTCGCCGAGGACATGCTCAAATACGTCATCCGGTACGCGATGGAACATTGCCCGGACGACCTCAAACTGCTCGAAGACCGCCTCGCCGAGGAGGAAAAATCGCTCCCGCAGGACAAGCGCAGCCCGATGCCGTTGCTCGAAAAACTGCGTTTTGTGGCCGAAAACGATTTCCAACGGCTCACTTATACCGAGGCGATCGAGATCTTGAAAAACTCGGCGCCGAACAAAAAGGGCAAGTTTCAGTTTCCGATCGAGGGATGGGGGACTGATTTACAGAGCGAACACGAGCGTTTTTTGGTCGAAAAGGAGTTCAAAAAACCCGTCATATTGACCGATTACCCCGCTGCGATCAAGTCGTTCTATATGCGCCTCAACGACGACGGCAAGACCGTCCGCGCAATGGATATTTTATTTCCCGGCATCGGCGAGATCGTCGGCGGCTCGCAGCGCGAGGAGCGCTACGACGTTTTGCACCGCCGGATGGCCGAGATGCACATCCCGCACGAAGAGCTTTATTGGTACCTCGATACCCGAAAGTTCGGGACTTGCCCGCACGCAGGTTTTGGCCTTGGCTTCGAGCGGCTAGTCCTTTTCGTGACCGGCATGGGCAATATCCGCGACGTGATCCCCTTTCCGAGGACACCGGGGAATGCAGCGTTTTGAAGATTGCGGATTCCGTAATTAAAATTCTCTCGCCCCTTGACAACCGCCCATTTTGCCCCCATCTTTGCAGCGTTTTCCAGTCTCATCCCGTGAACATATCCATTCTTTGATGCCCCGTGACGGGGGCAAAACCAGTTTTTAATCCGGTCTGTGCTTTTTTTCAGGAGCCACTTACGCCCCTTATTGTTACTTTTTAATTTTGAAAAAGTCTTCATATAAAGGGTTATAATCCTCGGACAAGTAGGAATTTCTGACTAAAAATTAATCAAACCCAATTTTTGGATGAGCGAGAAAGATACAATCCTGGCACTCCCCTCGAACCCAGATAACATTGTCCACGTCGAACCTTTGGTGGGCAAAGTGGCGGAAAAGTTCAAACTTTCGCCCGACCAGCAAGGCAATATATTGTTGAGCCTAACGGAAGCGGTCGTAAATGCCATCATGCACGGCAACCGGGGCGACGTGAACAAGAACGTCCGCATTTCCCTCCGAAAAAACAAAAGTTCCATCGCTTTTCAGGTCTCCGATGAGGGCAAAGGCTTCGACCACCGGAACGTGGC
>JANOQP010001006.1:0-3527 GCA_031414895.1 Saprospirales bacterium | reverse complement strand
CATTTTTTTTCAAAAAAAGTTTGGTGCAGTTCGAGCCGCATCGCGTCTTTTTCGGTCGTCAAAACAATGCTCGAAATGCGGGGCAAAGCAGCAAACCGCCGTTTTATCTCCTCCAGGTCAAGCTCGTTGAAAAAATGGTGGTCGGCAAATTCGACAGACTGGACCGACCGCACTTTTTCTTTCAAAAAATCGAGCAGATAGCCCGTCCCCGCAATCGCGGAAATCAATAGAACGTCCATGTCGGCCAAAAGCGGCTGCCGGATTTTCGTCCGCAGCATTTCGTAGGGCACACCATATATATAGCGACTGAAAAAAACGGACTGCCACGGCATCGGGTCGAGTTCCTCGATGAGCTGTTCGCGCTGTTCGGTGGACAAAACGGGCGGGCATTTTGAGACGATCATCAGGTCGGCGCGGTGATAGGAGCTTCGCCAATCGCGCAAACGGCCCGACGGCAGGAGCCAATCGCGGGTGAACGGGCGGTCAAATTCGGTCAATAAAATGTTCAGCCCCGGCGTGACGGCCAAATGTTGGAACGCATCGTCGAGCAAAATCACTTGCACACCCGGGCTGCGGCGCACGAGTTCCGGCACGGCGAGCGCGCGGTTTTCGCCGACCGAAATCGGGATATGCGGGAATTTCCTTTTGAACTGCAACGGTTCGTCGCCCACTTCGATTGCCGTGTCAATGACCGAAACGGGGCGAAACCCGCTCGTTTTTCGCCCATATCCGCGGCTCAACGTAGCAACATCGAGGTACGAATCGAGCCAGCGGAGGAGGTATTCGAGGTGCGGTGTTTTGCCCGCGCCGCCGATGGTGAGGTTGCCGACCGAGATGACGGGCAGGTCAAAAGAGACGCTTTTGAAAATGCCGATCCGGTAGCAAAAATTGCGGACGCTCACCCCCAACCCGTACAAAAGCGCGAGCGGGAGGAGCAAAATGCGGACTAGCCATTCGTTCAACATCGGGCAAAACTAATTCTGATTACGGAATACAGATTACGGATTGCCGATTTTGCATCCAAAAAAAGACCCAACTCGTTGAACATCAATGAGTTGGGTCTTTTTTCAAAAAAAATTGAGCCTATTGAGGGGGCGACTTATTTGATGACCACTTTGATCACGCCGTTGCCGGTCGCGCTTTCGATGCGGAGGATGTAAAACCCGGGCATCAAATCGGCCACGTCCATCGGCACGATTTGGCTCGTCGAGCGGAAATCGAAGCGGTCGGTTTTGACCAAACGGCCATCGGCGGCGAACAGGCTGATCCGCGAATCGCCCGTTGGTTCGTTGCCCGTGAGCGAGATGAAGAGCATATCGGAGGCCGGGTTTGGCTGGGCGCGGATGCCGATGGATTGATCGGTGAGGTCGTTGGTACCGACGATGTTTGTCGGGTTCACGAAAACGCCCTCGGCGGGCAGTTTTGCGCTCACGTTGTCGCCCTCGGCGGAAGTAATGGTGGCCTCGGTGTCGTATTTGAAGAGGTCCATCATTTCCACGTCGTCAAAATACCAGCCATCGACGGCAACTTGGTCGTCGCAACCGTAGCGCCAGCGGATATTGACCGATTGGCCGATATAGCTCGTGAGGTCGAGGTACGAATCGATCCAGGTCGGGGCCGTGCCGCTCCATGCGGACAGGTTGGCGAGCGCGAACGTGCCATAATTGAGGTCGCCCGGGCCGCGGCGGATGTATTTTGATTTTGGCAAAATGGACCAGTTGGTGCCGCCGTTGGTCGAAATCTCACAAAAACCACCATCGAGGCCGGCCTCCGAGTCGAATTTGTGCCAAAAACGCAACACGGGCCTGTTGCCGCTGACCATGCGCGGGGTGATGTTGTTCACATAAATATTGAGGTCCATCTCCGCGGACTTTGCAAACCATGCCGTCTTGCCGCTGCGGAAAACGTCGTTTTGCTGCACCCAAAGAATGGCCCCATCGCCCACCGTGAGGTCAAATGCCCAATCGGCATCGCCGTTTTCCATGTTGTCGTACCATTGTTGGGTCGAGCCGTACTGTGCAGCTTGGCTGGCGAGTGCTTTGTAGGTGAGCGTTTTGGTGTCGCCGGAGGCCATCGTGCCGAGGTTCCAGACCATGTTGCCCGCAACGAAATTGCCGCCGCCCGTCGCCGATCCGGCCACATAGGAAAGCCCGGCGGGCAGGGGGTCCTTGACGACCACATTGGTGACCGCGCCCGCTTTGTGGTTGGTGACGTTGATTGTGTAGGTCAATTCGTCGCCCGCGTTGATGAGGTCTTTGTTGACCGATTTTTTGATTTTCAGCTCCATGACGCAGGTCGGGAGCGGCTCGAAGTTCTCAACCTGGTCGCCCGCCGAGTCGGGATCGCCCTGTTCGGCATAATAGCCGACACCGCGTTTTGCGAATGCCTCCCAGATCAGGCAATTGTGCGCGCCAGCAAAATCGAGGTCGTCGGCGAGAAAGAACGCATCGCGCAACTCCACGAAACCGGGCGAACAGGGGACGTTTTTGAGCGCATCAAAAAGGAGCTTGATTGTCTTGTTGTTGCCGCCCGTGCCGGTGTTGAGGTTCGGGTCGAAGCCATAGAGGTCGACCATTTTCCAGTAAAGTTCCCAAACGGGGGTCACCCAGACCTCGCCCACCGCATGAACCTCGGTGTTCAAAGCGACATCTTTATAGGTCAGCGGGTTGGTTGTCAGCAAGGTAGAGTACGGGAAGCGGCGGATGCCATTTCCCGTCGTCGCGTCCTCGCGCTGCACCCAGGTGCCGATGCCCTGCGAGGTCGTGGCGTTGTCGGTCGCTTTTGCCGAGGTGAACAGGGTCATCAGGTCGCTGATGCCCTCGCCCATCTGCTCGGCATTGGAGAGACAGCCGATGACCGATGGGCCGCCAACGAGACGGTTGGAAAGGCCGTGGCCAAATTCGTGGGCAATGATGCCGTTGTCGAGGCCGCCGTCGAGCTTGTCAGGGCCGGTGACCGTCGGCTGGACGATCGAAACCGAAAGCCCGTTGCCCGCATATTGGCGGATAATGTCGCAGTCCGATTTTCCGATCATGATGACCGGGATGGTCACTTGGCCACCGACCGCGCCCGCGGCCATGCCGACAGCGGGGTCCGTAAAATTGCAGATGATGCAAGCAATTGCCCCTGCTTCCTGCGCGTTGAGGGCTTTTTTGCCAAATTCGCAGGTTTGACGGTCGACCAGCGCGATTTTCCCAGTCAAATCATTGATCAATGTGCCGCAACCGAACGTCGGTGCCGGGCTTCCGTCGTCCACGATCTCCACCAGACCGGACACTGCGACATCGGTGATCGCTGCGCCCCAACCGCCTGCCGTGGTGGTTTCGATCGTTCCGGCGACGTTCGCGGGGGCATCGACCTTCAAATTGCCGCCGACGGCAAACGATCGGTCCCAAACAAACATTTGTGTTTTGCCAGAAATACCATCGATGGACGGCGTGAAATTGGCATTGTTCACCGACGGGTTGGCCGCATACTGGCCATCGCGGTTTTCGGCATTGATATGGTCGTTGCCGAAGCCGCCCGTG
>JANOQP010001005.1:0-1873 GCA_031414895.1 Saprospirales bacterium | reverse complement strand
ACCGATTGCTCGACGAAGTTCATATGGAACCAACTTTTGCTCAACGGCACCAAAAATCCGTATGCCACGAACCCGAACAGCCCCGTGCTTTCCGGCAATTATCCGGCCGGCACGACGACCGTGAAAGTCATCGTTTCCGACGGCTGCGGCAATGAATCGGTCGCGCTCTGGAAGGTGACGGTGAAGGATTTGAAGGCGCCGACCCCCGTTTGCGTGAACGGACTTTCGGTCAATTTGACCAAAATGGGCGACGATATTTTCATGGCGATGATCAACGCGAAGGATTTCAACCAAAGCTCGACGGACAATTGCACGGCGGCGGGCGACCTAAAATTCACCGTCCGAAAACAAACCCCCGGCCTCACGACCCCCGCGACCGAGACGACCATCGCCTTTGATTGCACCGACCTCGGCACGCAGATCATCGAACTTTGGGTCACCGACGCAGCGGGCAACTCGGATTATTGCACGACGTACATCATCGTTTTGGACAACAAAAGTTACTGCATGAGCCCGTTCGCAAAGATCACCGGGAACATCGTGACCGACATGGGCGACGTGCTGGAAAATGCGACCATCGAATTGATGAACAACGCCTCCGTTTTGCCCGTCGCGACGAGTGCGCAGGGTGCTTTTGCCCTGCAAAACCTCGCCGTCGGCAACAATTACCAAGTCCATCCAGTCAAAAACGACGACCCGACCAACGGCATCTCGACCTTTGACCTGATCGCCATCCAAAAGCACGTCCTCGGCATCATCCCGTTCACTTCGCCCTATCAATTTATCGCTGGCGACGTGAACAAAAACGGCTCCGTCACGACTTTTGACATGGTCGAATTGCGCAAATTGGTGCTCGGCGTTTATCCAACATTCCCGCAAAACACGTCCTGGCGGTTCATCGAATCGGGCTTCCAGTTCCCCGACCCGGCCAACCCGCTGGCCTCCACGCTGCCCGAAATGATCACCGTGCCACTCACTTCAACGGGCGCAACGGCCAATTTCACGGCCATCAAGATCGGCGACGTCAACCACACGGCGACCGCCAATTCAGGCCTCGCCGGGAATGCCGCTGACCGGGGCGACGACCCGGAACTGCCCTTCTTTTTTGATGAAAAAACATGGAAATCGGGCGAAACAATGGACCTGCCGCTCCGCGCAAAGGATTTCAAATCGGTCGAGGGGATGCAGTTCACACTCGAATTTGACCCAAGTTTGCTCGCGTTCGACGATATTTTTTCGGAAAACCTGGCCGGTTTTTCCACCCAAAATGTCGGCGCGTTCCGCACGGAAGAAGGGATCCTGACTTTCAGTTGGAACAGCAGTTCCGCGAAAAACGAGGGCCTCAATCTCGACGACGAAACCCCCGTTTTCACCCTCCGGATGCGCGCTATCCGCCCCGGCAAACTCTCGGAATCGGTCAAAATGACCAGCCAGGTCACTGCCGCAGAAGCATGGGCGATTGGCGACAAACGCCGCAAACCGACCCTCGTTTTTGCCCAAAAAGATGGTTCGACCATCGCGGGAAATGCCGCGAACGAACTTTTGCAAAATCGGCCCAATCCGTTCAACGACCAGACCGCTATCAGCTTCCAACTTGCTGAAAACCAAGAAGTTATGGTGAAAATTTTCGACCTCGCAGGGCGGCTTGTCTTCTCCGAAACAGCCGACGCGCCCGCAGGAATGAACGAATTTTGGGTCTCAAAATCGAGCTTGCCCGGCCCCGGAATCTATGTCTATCGCCTCGAATCGGCGACTTGGCAGGCCTCCAAAAAACTCATCGTAGAATAACGGCTGACGGCGGACGGCTGACGGCGGACGACTGACGGCTGACGGCGGACGGCCAACGGCAGGGGCCATCCGCCTTTGGCCGTCC
>JANOQP010001004.1:0-6106 GCA_031414895.1 Saprospirales bacterium | reverse complement strand
AAAAAGGTCCTCCAAAAGCCTTTGGATATAGGCCGGGTCTTTCGGCTTGTTCTGGTTCCGTTCCCAATCGGAAAATTTGCCGAGCTGGTCGAGCACCACGCGGGCATATCCGGGGCGGTCCCAATTTTGCTCAAAATGGATGGAGGCGAGGATCTGGTCAAGTTTTTCCTTGGCCGCGCCCGTTGCCCCATCGCTGTAATCGAGCCTCAAATAACTGTCCTCCGCGTTCATAAAGATCCGGTAAAGGTCATAGACGATGGCTGTCCGCTCGGGGTCTTTGAGTTTTTTTAGCTGCGGGAGAATTGTCATGGCTTTAAATTTCAAAAACGTTGAAAAATAGGTTCGGAAGGTCGGGAAGTTTGAACTCGATGGAAAACGGCCCTGCACGCTCCGAAAAATCCACGTCCTCTAAAAGGTGCTTTACCTGTTGATAGGGCATAACATAAAGGACTGGGCAAAAGTAGCGGAACGGGGCGGTATCAGTCAAATTAATTAAATTGGCAACTGTTTTATCGTCGATAAAACCGAGGTTTTTTTGGTGCATGATGCCGTTTTTGAGGCCCTGTCGGTTCTTTTTGATGAAAAGGCTTTCCGCATCGTTGCTCAAATAGTCTTCCCGCCAGCGCGAAAAAATGACCTTCGGGTTCGCGTCCGGCGGGTTGCTCGGGCAATCGAAACCGGGCGAGCACCATGCGTAGTGCAGCCCCCCGTAATATCTTTCGTTGATCAAATAGGCCAGTTTTGACTGCACCGAAACCAAGAACAGCGGTTCTTCTCTCATGGGTCGTTGTTAGTTTTGACGGACAAATTTAATAAAAACAACAAGTTTGCCCCGTCAAAATTTTGTGCAGAAAAACGCAATCCGTCAATTTTTCATCCCCATTACCGGCTGCCCGGCGGTCGTTTTGTATTGCTCAAAACCCGCCAATCCGCACTCCAAAAACGCTTTGTACGCATCGACATCGGGCGTGTACGGGACCGGGTTCGTGAGCAGCGTCTTGCCGTCCGGGGCCATCAATACATAGAGCGGCTGCGCGGTCACGCTGAAATTGTTGACCTGGAACGACGACCATTTGTCGCCCGTGTCCTTGATCTTTTCGCCCGTGCGCGGGTCGAGGAGGTACTTGAACTTGTCGCCGGGGAAGATCTGCGTATCGTCGTCCACATAGAGCGAAACGACGACGTAATCCTGTTCGAGGAATTTCAGGATCTCGGGTTTCACCCAAATATTTTCCTCCATTTTGCGGCAATTGACGCAGGAATGGCCCGTAAAATCGACGAAGATTGGCTTGTTCACCTTTTTGGCGAACGCCAATGCCTCGTCGTAATCCTTGAAACAATTGAGGCCGTGCGGACAATCTTGCGGGCGGAAAAAATTGTAATGGACCGGCGGCGCGATGCCAGAAAGAAGCGACATCGCCTCATATTTCACCAATCCATTGATCATGTAAATGCCGAAAATGAGCGACAGGCCGCCCGTCACGAGCCGGCCCATGCCCGGTCTGCCGGGTGCGCCTTTGAGCCATTTCGACAAAAAACCGAACTGGTAGGCCGCCAAAAGCAGGGCCAACAGGATCCAAACGGCCATGAAAAGCTCGAATTTTATCGCCCCCCAATGCCGCACGAGGTCGGCGGTCGAGAGGAACTTGAACGCGAGGGCCAGCTCCAAAAAGCCGAGCGTGATCTTCACGTTGTCCATCCAGCCGCCCGATTTTGGCATCGATTTGAGCCAGGCCGGGAAGGCCGCGAACAGCGCAAACGGCAGCGCAAGGGCCAGCGAAAAACCGAACATCCCGATCACCGGTTCGATCGGGATCCGCCCAAAAAGGAGCGAACTGGTGCCCTGCGCGGTCTGCACCAAAAGCGTCCCGACGATGGGGCCGGTGCAGGAAAACGAGACGATCGCCAGCGTCGCCGCCATGAAGAATATGCCCAAAAAACCGCCCTGATCGGCCATTTTATCGGTCGCCGTGGACCACGAAGCGGGCAGCGAGATCTCGAAAAAGCCAAAAAACGAAATGGCAAAAACGAGGAAGATCAGGAAAAAAGCCATGTTGAACCACACGTTCGAGGCCATTTCGTTCAGCACCGTCGGGCCAAAAGCGGACACGAGGCCGATGCCCACGCCCGTATAGAGCACGATGATCGAGAGGCCATAAATGATCGCGTCGCGAAGGCCCTTCTTTTTGTCGCGGCCCCCTTTTGTGAAAAAACCGACCGTCATCGGGAGCATCGGGAACACGCACGGAGTGAGCAGGGCGAGCAGCCCGCCGACAAAACCGCCCGCGAAGATCTTCCACAAAGATTTCGATTTTTCGGCCTGCACGCCGCATTGGTTGACCGTTGTATTGGCATCGATGTCCCTTTTTCCCTCAAAAAAACCCTGAAAATCGGGGTCGTCCGGTTTTTGGAAACCGCCCCCCGCGAAACCTTGGAACTCGCCTTTTTCGTCGCCCGCACCGCTCGATGGGACCGTTTCGACGGGTTTGGCCGGGTCGGTTGGCGCGGTCGGGTCTATGGCGGTTTGGCCGGGTGTTTTTCCGTCGGATTTTAGGTCGATTTTCGGCGCAACTGGTTGATTTACAGGCGTTTGCCCCGGTGCAGCGACTGGCGGGACGGCAGCGGCTGCGGGCAGTTTGAACGAAAAATCAACCTCTTTTGGCGGCATGCACATCTCATCATTGCAGGTCAAGAACTCCAAAAAACCGGTAACCGGCTTTGTTGCATCCATGACCTGAATTCGTTGGGTAAAGATTGCATGGTGCTTAAATTTGGTCACTTCCATTCCGAAAAACTTATCGAACATGGTCTTCTTTTCGCCGCCCTCGGATGCCTTACCGATTAGCTTGAAATGCGTACCTTCTTTAAAGGTAAAAGAGGTCGGAATGGGGCCATCGGAACTTGACTGGAACTGTGAATAGGTGCTCCAACCATCCTCGATGATCGCGTCGAAAACGAGGTCAACCTGCCCGCTGCCCGCGTCCTTGGCCTCGAACGACCATTTTACGGGGTTTTGCGCAAGCAAATTTGACAAAAACAGGAGCGTGAGAACGGAAATGAACGTGAATCGCATCATTGAACTAGGTTTTATTTCGGCTCAAATTTAGAAAGATAAATAAATGGGGCGTTTGTCGTAGTGCCGCTTTTACGACGCTTTTAACTGGAATGTTAAATTTTGGAAAGGGCGGTTTGGTTATCAGGTAGATCAATTTTTTTCGCTGGTGCGAGCTTTTGCCTAGTGGACGCTGGTGCGAGGTTTTGCCTCGTGTCAAATATTCTGTCGGCTGTGCCGACATTTTCGCAGCAAAGATTATTTCCCTTCAATTGAATTTGGTCAAAAGAAGTGTGAAGTTGTCGGCACAGCCGACAGAATATTTGGCACGAGGTGAAACCTCGCGCCAGCGGACACGAGGTGAAACCTCGCGCCAGCGGGTGGTGACTTGAAGTCACCGCCTCAATTTTCTTCAAACAAAAAAGGCCAACTCATTGATTTTCAACGAGTTGGCCCTGATTTTTTCATTCAAAAAAATTTGCTCAATAAAACTTCGAGCGGTCATCGGTGACGTTTGCGTTCTTTTTGAGCGCGTTCATCAGGCCGTTGTTGACATCATAAAGGGAGCGGCCAACGGCCTGTTTTTTGAACATCGTCAAATCGGCGGGCGCGGTGGCCGCGTTTTTGCCAAGAACCTGAATGACGAAAACGCCCGCCATTCCGTCGATCGGGTCGCTCGTTTGACCGCCTTCCAATCGGGCAAAAGTGCCATTGACCTTCGGTTCTTGGCCAACCTTCGCAATTTGTGCAGAGCCAAAAGAAGCCTGCATGGCCGTGTCAAGTGGCACGCCGAACTGCCCGGCAATCGAGCCGAGGTCTTTCGAGCCGTTGATTTTCGCTTTGATCGCGGCTGCTTTTTTGCGGTTTTTGACCGGGAGCTCCATTTGCGGTTTCACGTCCGACCATTTTGGGAGGCCAGCGGGAAGCACGCTCTTGAGCGAGGCGACGATATATTTTGCGTCATAAAAACCGCCCGACGGGTCGCGGATCGCGAAGACCTCGGAGGCGACCGAGCCAGTTTTGGCATCCTTGCTGAACGCCCAACGTTGCAAATCGCGCACCGCATCGGCCGAGCCGAGGGCGTTCACGAAATTGCTGCTGTATTCCGCCGCGCGGATGGCGGGGCTTGACATGACCTTCAGGCCAGCGGCCTCGACCTCTTTTTTGAGGTCGCTGCCCGATTTTGCCTTGTTCAAAAAGGCGATCGCGCGGTCTTTCACGGCCTGTTGGGTGGCCTCGGAAGGCTCCATGGCCGCGCTCAAATAGGCGAGCTGAACGCCCGTTTCCTTGCCGTACTTGCGGTCGGTGATGTCGATGAGGTGGACGCCAAATTGGGTCGTCACCTTATAAAGTTTGCCGATCGTGCCCGTGAAACAGCAAACGGCATTGAATTCCGGCACCATCGCGCCCGGGATGAAATAGCCGAGGTCGCCGCCCTTCGCGCCTGAACCGGCATCTTGGCTGAATTTTCTCGCCAGCGAATCGAAGCGCATCCCGCGCTCGATCAGGTTTTTCAACGAGTCGATCGTCTTGCCTGCTTGCGCGAGTTCACCTGCGTTTTGCGCTTGGATCAAAATATGGCGAGCCTTCACGGAATCGGGGAACGCACGGCGGTCGATGACCTTCGCGATGCGATATTCGTGCCGCGCATCGGCAAAATAAGGGCCGACGACCGAGCCGATCGGGGCGGACATGATCATGTCGGCTGCGCCCTCAAGCTCCATTTTTTTGAAATAATTGTTCGGGTTGAAAAACCCGCTGCGCGAAATGACGAAGACCGAATCGTTCGTCGCGGCCTGAAAATCGGCAATCTGCTTCGACAAACCACTTTTCACAGCAGCCGAATCGGCCGCGGTCGGCAGCACATCGAGCGGCGCGAACTCCACAAAACGGAGCTCCTCGGTCGTCCGGTACGATTCTTTCGACTCGTTAAAGAACGCCTGATAATCGGCATCCGTCGGCTTGGCCTCCTCGTCGGAGACCTTTTCGTAGGGCACTTTCACGAAAAGGAAATCGCCTTTCGAGTTTGACTCTTTGTAAAAATCCTCGGCGAGCCAGTTCGGGGCGGTGATGCCCTTGAAAACGGCGTTGAGCAATTTGCGCTGCAAGCGGTCCTTGACGACCTCTTTTTCGAGCGACGACCAAAAACGGCGGAAATCCGGGTTTTTGTTCAGGTCTTCCGAATTGCTCTCGATCGCCTGCTGGATCGATTGGATCTGTTGAAAATCCACTTGGCCCGTTTGGCGGTTTTGGTATTTTTGCTGGACAATCTGGCTGATGTTCTCCGGCCCGAACATGAGCTGTTTCAGCTCGTCGGTCGAGACACCGAGGCCCATTTGCTCGGCCTCTTTTTCCACCAATGCCTTTTCGACGAGGTAGTTCCAGGCCATTTGGCGCGACTGGTAATCGTCCTGCGCCTTGTCCTTAAAAAGGAACTTGTCGGCGAGGTCGAGCTCGTTGCGGTCGATGGTGGTGCCGGCCACTTTTCCGGCCGTGTTCATGTCGTTCGAGGAATAGTTTTGGGCGTTCTGCACAATGTCCATGATGATAAAACCGCCCAGCGCGAGCACCAACAGGGTAATGAGAATCCATCCGTTTTCCCGGATTTTACCGATTAAAGCCATGTGAGGTAGAAGTTAGAATTTTTATCTGAAATTTAAGTTGTTGAAAATCAGGGAGTTACGTCCCGGCTTTTCAAAAATCGAGCGCAAAAGTAGCTTTATACCTTGTTTTACCAAAGGAAAGCGCGTTTGTTTTGCCCACAAAAAGTACGGGAAAAGTTTGGGTCCAAATTACTGAACCTCGCCCGAGATCGTCAGCACCTCCGGCTTTCGGTGGCCGTCGAAGAACACCTTAATTTTTTTTGAAAAAAAGCCAACCTTATGGGCATCGTACTCGATGGAAATGGTGGCCGTTTCGTTCGGCATGACCGGCCCTTCGGGGTATTCGGCGGCGGTGCAGCCGCAGGTTGTCCGCACGGCATCGATAATTAGCGGCGCGTCTGATTTGTTGATAAATTTAAAATCCGTTTTCGCAGGGACGTTGTGGCGCAAT
>JANOQP010001003.1:0-6415 GCA_031414895.1 Saprospirales bacterium | reverse complement strand
CAAAGTTCAGACAAAAAAAACCAAACGGGATTTCCCCGCAAAAATTGAAAAGGGCCGGGAGCAATCAAGCTACCGGCCCTTTTTTATTTCCAAAAAACCAAAATTACGGCCGGCCGATGCTGTCGTACATGACCCCCATTTCGGCCATGTTGCCTAGGTCATAGACGTTCCGACCGTCGAAAATGATCTTCGCTTTCATCATTTTGAACATTTTGTCAAAGTCCGGCGTCCGGAATTCCGACCATTCGGTCATGATCGCGAGGCAGTCCGCGCCTTCGAGGACGTCGTACATTTTTTGCCCAAACTCGACGCGGTCGCCATAGATTGCTTTGACATGGCCCATCGCTTCTGGGTCGAACGCCTTGACTTTCGCGCCCATTTCGAGCAGCTCGTCGATGATGACGAGGGCCGGAGCTTCGCGGATATCGTCGGTGTTCGGTTTGAAGGCGAGGCCCCAAACGGCGATGGTCTTCCCAGCGAGGTCGTTGTTGTAGAATTTTTTGATTTTTTGGGTCAAAACGGTTTTTTGGAGGTCATTGACGGCCATCACGCTTTCCAAGATCTTGAAATCGTAGCCATATTCTTTGGCCGTTTTTTCGAGCGCCTGCACGTCTTTCGGGAAGCAAGAGCCGCCGTAACCGATGCCCGGGAACAAAAAACGCTTGCCGATCCGCGAGTCCGAGCCCATGCCCATGCGGACAGAATCAACGTTGGCGCCCACTTTTTCGCAGAGGTTCGCAATCTCATTCATGAACGAAATACGGGTCGCGAGGTAAGAATTTGCGGCATATTTGGTCATTTCAGCCGAGCGTTCGTCCATAAAATAAATGGGGTTGCCCTGCCGGACGAAAGGCTCGTAGAGTTTCTGCATCACCTTTTTCGCCTTTTCGCTCGACGTGCCGATGACGACGCGGTCTGGCTTCAAAAAATCGTCGACAGCCACGCCCTCGCGCAAAAATTCGGGGTTCGAGACCACATCAAAAAGGCTTTTATCGAGGTTTTTGACCAAAACGGCATGGACTTTTTCCGCCGTCCCGACCGGAACGGTGCTTTTGTCCACGATCACCTTGTACTCCGTGATGATCTTCGAAAGGTCCTCGGCCACGCCCATGATAAAGCGCAAATCTGCCGATCCGTCCGCACCGGGAGGGGTCGGGAGGGCGAGGAAAATGATCTGGCTCGCGTCCACGGCCTCTTTCAAATTGGTGGTGAAATGGAGGCGGCCTTCTTTCGTGTTGCGGTCAAAAAGCAGTTCGAGGCCCGGCTCGAAGATTGGCACTTCGCCGCCCCGGAGGCGCTCCACTTTTTTCGCGTCGATATCGACACAAATGACGTTGTTGCCGGTTTCGGCAAAACAAGTTCCGGTAACGAGGCCTACATAACCCGTTCCAACGACTGCAATGTTCATGTCTTTTTGAGATGAAGTTTGTTAAAAAATATAATGTTTGACAATGCTGGGCTTGCCTAAAAGCGGCAAATAAGGGAGGAAGAAACCGGCCATTTGGCCGCAGCGAAACCGGGGAGTTGGTCTCGTGGGCGAAAAAACTTTCGGGATTACCTGTTTTTCCGCCGTTTTGCGGTGCAAAAGTACAATTACCCCGCCAACGAGATGCGGTTTGGCCGAAATTTTCCCGTTCTGTCGGGCGGCCAACCTTTTCCCGAAAATAATATTCGGGCAACTTTCGGGCGGGATTTGCGTTTTTTCCCATCAATTTTGCCGCGCCTTTCTTTGTTTTTTGATGAAAAAACATGGTTGGGCAATCCAGATTTTCTTTTTGAGGATCTGATAATTACCCAAAATTTGATTGCCGCAAAAGCGCAGGGAACGCGAACCCTGATTTCAAAAATCTCCGCGTCCTCTGCGCCTTTGCGGCAAACCATTTAAAAATTTCGAAAAATGCCTCGTCCTTTCTATTTCCTTTTTGCCTTTTGCCTTTTGCCTTTTGCCCTGACTGCGCAAGTCGACCCGAACCTCGCCAACCAATATTTCGGCAACGGCGAGTACGAAAAATCGGCCTCGCTCTACCTACAACTTTGGGACAAGGACGAGCGCAACGAGTTTTATTTTGGCCGGTACATCGAGTCGCTGACGAACCTCGAAAACTGGGCCGAGGGCGATAAGGCCGTGAAAAAAATGCTCAAAAAAACGCCCGAAAACCCGCTCGTCTATGTGACCGCCGGGACGCTCGCCGAGCGGCAGGGCAACGAGGCGGAGGCAAAAAAACAGTTCGCCAAGGCCATCGAAAAGGTGCAGCCCGACTTCAACGCGGTCAACCGTCTGGCCAATTCATTTATCAACATGGCGAAATATGAGGACGCGATTGCCACTTTTGAGCGCGGCAGCGAACTGTTGCGCGACCAAAAACGATTCGCTTTCAACCTCGGCGAGCTTTATCGGAGAAAAGGCGACAGCGACAAAATGATAGCCAACTACCTCGAAGCCCTCGCCGACGACCCTGCGAAAATGATGACGGTCAAGACCATTTTCCAGCGGTATTTGAGCGAAAAGGATTTCGAGAACTTGCAGGCCGAGCTCTATTCAAAAATCCAATCGGACGACTCGAACCCGGATTTTACCGACCTCCTTTCGTGGACGTTCGTCCAAAAAAAGGACTACAAAAACGCGCTCCTCCAACTCAAAGCCCTCGACCGAAAACTCGGCGAAAACGGCAGCCGAGTTTATCAGCTAGCCGAGACCGCGCAGGCCGACAAGGACTACGACGCGGCAATCAGCGGCTATGATTTCATCGTTTCCGAAAAGGGCCGGACCTCCACATTTTACCTCGACGCGAAGCGCGAAAGCATGGGCTGTCGCCGCAAAAAAATCACCGAGGGCTATTCGTACACGACCGAGGATTTGCGGATTTTGGAACGCGAGTACAATACTTTTCTCGCCGAATTTGGCCGAAACCGCCAAACAGCGGCCATTATCCAACAACTTGCCGACCTCGAGGCCTTTTGGATCGGCGACCTCGACAGGGCCATCGGCCTCCTCGATTCGCTCCTCCAAACGCCGACCATCGACCGCAATACGATGGCCCGGACGAAGATCAGCCTCGCTGATTTTTATTTGATCAAAGATGAAATCTGGGAATCCACGCTCCTTTATTCGCAGGTGGACAAGGATTTTCGGGAGGAACTTTTGGGGCAGGAGGCCCGCTTCAAAAACGCGAAACTCGCCTATTTCAACGGCGATTTTGAGTGGTCGCAAGCGCAATTTGACGTGCTGAAAGCCTCAACCTCGAAACTCATTTCCAACGACGCGCTCGACCTTTCCGTTTTTATTTTGGAAAACAAGGACATGGATTCGACGGGCCGCGCGCTTGGGCTTTATTCGCAGGCCGAGCTTTTTATTTTCCAGAACAAATTTGAGGATGCCTTCAAAAAGCTGGATTCGCTCCGCCGCGAGTTCCCGGAGCATACTTTGCAGGACGATTTGACTTTTTTGGAAGGCCAGATTTATCTCAAAAAGCGGGATTGGAAACGGGCCGCCGAGCTTTTTCAACAGACCGCGGACAAATTTCCGACCGATATCCGCGCCGACAATGCCCTTTTTGCCCTCGCCGAACTGACCGAAAACCAGTTGAAGGACCCCGAAAAGGCGAAAGGGATCTATGAAAAAATCTTCAACGATTATTCCTCATCTGTCTTCGCGGTCGATGCGCGAAAGCGTTTCCGGGTTTTGCGCGGCGACAAAACGCAGTAAATTTTACGGGTTTTCCGAAAATCCATAATCCCTTTCGACGCGGCTAATCCGGGTTTTATAGGCCGAATACCATTGCTCGCGCCCCTTTTTTTGGGCAAAAAGATGTTCCGTATTTTGTTTCCAAGCCCGGATGGATTCGAGGCTTTCCCAATACGAAACCGTGATGCCGAGGCCGTCACGCGCACTTTCGTGGCCGAGATAACCGGGCTGTTGTTCGGCAAGTTCGACCATCCGATCGGCGGTCTGGCCATAATTTTCACCATCGCCCGCCGTGCGGAGGCTGGTGAAAATGACGGCGAAATAGGGCGGCGCGGGTGTTTGAGCAATCATTTTTGCGATAAAGTTGTCAACAGGTTTTCCAAGCTTTTCATCGTCATCGTAAATCCTTCCTTGAAGCCCATTTCAATCATCCTCTCCAAGCGGTCAAGTGATTCATTGAAAATAGTGATGCTGACCTTTGTCGTTCCGTTTTGTTCGCTGATACTCAGGTCCCATTCAGAACCAGGCAATTCAAGGTTTTCATCTTTGTCTGCAAAGGCATTCAAATATTTGAAATTGGTTTTTGGGCTAATGGAAGTAAATTTCTGAACCGACCAACGCTCTTGTCCTTCCGGGCTTACCATGGCATAAAACCTTCGCCCGCCAACTTCAAAATTCATCGTTTTTGTTTTTGAGGCCCAAGGTTTGGGCGCCCACCATTGGTCAAGGATTTCTTGTTTGGTATGGGCATCCCAAACCAGCGAGAGGTCGGCGTCGAATTCTCTGTTTATGAATACCGTTTTTGTTGCTTTGTCAACGGTGAAATCGAATAGCAAATCGCTCATTTTTTCTGTTTTTTAATTGTTGATAATACGCTGTCAAGTTGGTTGAACCGGGTTTCCCAAATTTCCCTGAATTGGTATATCCATTGATCGACCTCTTTCATTTTTTCAATTTCAAGTGAATAGAAAATTTCCCTTCCTTGTTGTTCCTGTTTTACCAGTTCGCATTCTGTGAGTATGCGAAGGTGTTTGGAGACAGACTGTCGGGAGGTGTTGAAGTTGTCGGCAATGGCGTTCGGTGTCATTGGCTGCAATGCAATTAGGGCGATAATTGCCCGCCTTGTTGGGTCGGCTATTGCCTGAAAAATGTCCCGTCTCATATTGTTTGATTTTATGCGAAACCGATTGGCTGCAAATGTATGCGCAACTATTTGGTTTCGCAAAATATATTTCAACCTTCGACGAAGGTTATTAAAGGAAGCATAAACTTCCCAAGCCTACTGGCCCAGTTGATAACAGCGACTATTTTTGCAGACGTTTTATCAAAATGCAACTACCAAACCCCTTTTGCTTTCTATGAAAAATCTGACCATCCTGCTTTTTTGCCTTGCCGTTTCGCCCATTTTTGCACAAAAAAAGAGCGAGAAGGCAGCGAAACTCGAAGAATCCTTCGTCGCTGCGCACAATTTTTTCCTGTTGGAAAAATACGACAAAGCCGCCGATGCATTCAAAGCCCTGCTCGAAGAGGACCCGAAAAACGATGTCGCCCTCTACTGGTCGGCGCGAAACTGGAACGCGCTCGGCGACCAATCGAAGGCCCTCGATGCCGTCCGGAAGGCCGTCGAGATTGACCCCGAAAATGAATGGTACCCCGTTTTTCAGGGCGAGCTTTTGGAAAAAATGGGGCGGTACAAAGAGGCCGCCGACGTGTTCACCAAACTGACAAAACGGAAGCCCAACAACCCCGTTTTTTTGGAAAAAAACGCCTACCTACTGCTGCTCGCGGGCGATGCGAACGGCTCGGTGAAGGCCCTCGATCGGCTCGAAAAACTGGTCGGCATCTCTGAAAATTCGAGCCGCCAAAAGCACAGCATCTATGCGAAGATGGGCGACACAAAAAAAGCCGTCGCCGAACTTGAAAAACTCGTGGATTCCGAGCCGGGCGAGATCCAATATCGGCACCAACTTGCCCAATATTTGGAACACATCGGCGAAACGGGGCGCGCAAAACTGGAATTTCAACAAATTTTGGGGAAAAACCCCGACGATGCCATCGCAAAACTTGCGCTCGTCGAAACAAGCGGCGGCTCTGACCTCGCCCGGATTGCTGCGCTGAAACCGCTTTTTGCCGACGGAAACCAGCCAATCGACCCAAAAATAAAGGAGCTGCTGGCCTATTTGCCCCAAATCGATGCCGGCACGGACAGGCCGCTCATCGATGCCGTCCTCGGCCTTGCCCGCTCGCTCGAAACCGCGCACGGCAACGAACCGAAATCGTTTTCGATTTCCGGCGACCTTTTTTACCATGCAAACCAGCCGGACGAGGCACTTGCCCGATACGAAAAATGTATCGCGCTGCGCGGAAATGTGTTCCCCGTTTGGGAAAACACGATGACCATTTTGAAGGAAAAACGGGATTGGCCGCGCCTTTTTTCGACCGCAGAAAAGGCACTCGAATGGTTCCCGAACCAGGCCAAAGTGCGCCTTTTTCGCGGCATCGCGCTCAACGAAACGGCCCGCCCCGATGAGGCCGCCGCCGACCTCGAACAGGCCATCGTGATGTCGGGCAACAACCTCGCGCTCAAATCGGATGCCTTTGATTGCCTCGGCCTCGTTTTTTACAAAAAAAGGGACTGGGCCACGGCGCGCCAAAAATGGGAGGCTGGCCTCACCCGTTGTGGCGAGATCAACCCTTTCCTGCTCGAACATCTTGGCGATGCGCTCGCGC
>JANOQP010001002.1:0-2697 GCA_031414895.1 Saprospirales bacterium | reverse complement strand
CCGAAGTTTTTTTCGCGCTCGGATTCACCCAGCACATACTTCTTTTCAGCCGTTGCAAGGATTTCTCAGAGCGGCGTTTTTACATGGAAAATGCGGTCGAACAGCAATGGACGGTGGAAATCCTAGACCACCAAATCGATGCGCGGCTCTTCCAAAAACAGGGCGCACTGCCCAATAATTTCGCCGCGACGCTGCCCGAAAACCTAAAGGACAAGGCACTTTTGGCGTTCAAGGATGAATATTTGCTCGATTTCATCCATATTGATCCCGCCGACGAACGGGTTTTGGAGGGCTCGATTGTTGAAAATATCCGCCGATTTGTTTTGACAATGGGCAACGGTTTTGCGTTCATCGGCAACCAATATCGGCTCATCGTGGGCGAGGAGGAGTTTTTTATTGACCTCCTTTTTTACAACCGCCTGTTGCAATGCCTCGTGCCAATCGAGTTGAAACGCGGAAAATTCAGGCCAGCCGACCTCGGACAGCTCAATTTTTACCTCAACGTCCTGAACGAAAACGTCCGGATGCCGCACGAAAACCCGAGCATCGGCATCATTTTGTGCAAAGAAAAAACGGATGCGGTCGTCCAATTCGCGGTGCGCGGGGTCGAAAACCCAATCGGCGTGGCCACTTATCAATTGAGCGCGGAAATGCCGGAAGCGTTGCGGGCGGTGCTGCCGGATGTCGAGGGCTTGCGGAAATTATTGGGCTGATTTGTTTAAAAAACGAAAGGGCGCACGGACAAAAGTCCGCACGCCCAACCGAAGGGGGATTATCAATTTGCGAAAGGTCGCCCCGTCGCAAATCCAAATTTACTCCTTAAATATCATCACTTTCCGGGCTTCCGGGCGGTGGTTTTCGTTGTAGATCCACAAAATATACTGGCCGTTTGCGTGGCCGTCCACCGAAAGTTCGAGCGGGCCGGCTGGGGCTTCGTCGATTTGCCATTCGGCAGATTGGATGCCCTGTTGGTTGAACAAACGGAGCGTCGCTGGCTGCCCTGCGATGGATTTCAGGTTGACAAAAATCTTGTCGGAGGCTGGGTTCGGGAAAATCTCGAACGGCACAATTTGCTGAAAATCAACCATTTGCGTGTTCGAAACGACTTCCGAGCCGTCGCGCATCGTCAGGCGGAGGCGGTAGAAATTTGGGCCGCTGGCCGGGTTTTCGTCAAATTCCTGGAAGTAGAGGTTCTCGTTTTTGTCGCCGCTGCCATCGATTTTTTGTGAAATCGAGGCCCAGTTTTCAGCGTCCAAGCTGCGCTCGATGACGAAATTGTCGTTGAGCTCGCCCGTCCGGCTGATCCATTTCAACTCGACCTCGCCCATTTTTCGATAGGCGTTGAACACGAGGCCGGTTTGCGGGGCGACCAAAAGGTTGTTGAGCGAGGTGCAGTTCATGGCCCATTTCACCGAGTTGTCGAACAATTTGAACCCATCGACCGTCAAAATGGAAGGTGTCAAATCGTACAAAAACATCCCCACGCGCCGCGCCGGAGCGGTCAGACCGATCATCGAGACCCCGGTTTCGTAGCAGAAAATCGGGTTCTTGCCGGGCTGGTTCGGGATCTCGGCAATCTTGGTCGCGCCCGAACCCGGCTTGCCCCATTGCATAAAGCTGTTGCTGAAATAGACCGAACGCCAGCCGCTCAAATTGCCGCCGATCGGGTGGTTCGGCGCGAGCATATTGACCTGATAGACCGTCGGCGTATTATAATCGAGACCATAGGTCGCCAAATCGGTGCCATCAATGCCGCCCGTCATTTTCAAATCGTCATAAAGGCGCGATTCGTAGCAAATCACCGGGACGGCGGTATTGGTGAATTTCGTATTGACATTTCCCGAAGTGATGGTCGAGGAGATGACGACGAGGCCTTTCCCGGTCGCGTCGGCAGTCGCCACATTGACATCCGATTTCACCGTAACCGTCAGGCCGAGGGCTTGGAGGCGGTTTTTGATGACCAGGTCGCCCGCGCCGAGCGTCGTGTTGCCGACCACAAAAAGGGCCGTTTTGTTGCAGGCCGGGGCGATGACGGTGAGGCAATAATCGTCGGCATAAAGGCAGCCGGTCGTGCCGCATTTCCAGTTGTAGCCCTGAACATAAACGGCATTGGCCGGGGCAACTTTCGTGAACGTGAACTGGGAATAGGTGGTCGAGGTGACGTTTGACCAAAAATCCTGGTTTGGCAAAACGGCATAATTGGCATCCAAAAACTGGAAGCCCATCCCTGCGCAAGTTGGCGCACCGCTGATTTTTGCGAATGCTTTGAACGTATAGGTCGCGCCCGGGATTGCCGGGACGGAGAAGCCAAAACCGCCTTCCGCGTTGCAAACCTGTGCCGATTGGAAACCGCTATTGACATCGGTCGTGGAGGTGATCACGCCGTTTGTGTTCCAAGCTCCGTTGAAACCGCTCTCAAAACCGCCGTTCGAGAACAAATTGTCCGTGCAGGAAATGCTCGGCGTGCAGTTTGTCGTGATCGGTGAAAGCTGCGCGACCGGGATTTGCACCCGTGAGGAACTGCCCGGCACTTGCCAGTAAATGCCCCAGTGGTCGCCGCCGCCGGCTTCTTTGTGCAACATTTCGAGGTAATAATCCGTGTTTGCCGTCAGGCTGATGGCCGCAGATTTTTGGGTCGTGTATTTTGCGAACTCGGCGGTTCCCGTGTAGCCATTGATGTAGGCGATTTTCACCTTG
>JANOQP010001001.1:0-2453 GCA_031414895.1 Saprospirales bacterium | reverse complement strand
GGTCTGCGCGTGCGGTTGCATCAGGCTGACGTGCGCATAAACGGTCGGCACCATGTCCGGCGTGACCTGAAATGAAATGCGGTTTTCGCCCTGCACCGTCGGTTGCCAAAAGGATTTGACGACGTGCGTCCCGTTTTCGAGCGTCACCAAAACGCGGCCAGCCTCGCCGCCGGGGATATTCAAGGTCGCCGTTTCGCCGGGCAAATATTTTTCCTTATCGGCCTTGAATGGCAAAAAAGCGGCATAGTTCTGCGCCTCGATATTGTCCTCGCCGTCAGGCCAGCCGCTGTAAAAAAAGTCGCCCGCCGCATGGCCGCCAACGGGGTCGGCAGCCCGCACGAGATAGCGGCCCCAGTCGCCGGGCGGCGCAATTTTCCACGTCGCCTCGCCGCGCGAATTGGTCGTCAAAGTGGCCTGTTCGACCGCGCCGATTTGCTCCGCCGAGTTGAATTGTGAGTAACTTTCGTTGTCGGCATCCCACCACCAACGCCAGTTGAGTTTATAAATTCCGACCGAAATCTTGTGGTTTGCCAGCGGGTTTCCGAGGCGGTCGACGGCGGCAAACATGATTTCACCGCCCTTTTTTTGGTCAATTTCCTTGTTCCCCCGGCTCGAAACGGGGATTTTTACCCCAACATAAGTCTCATACGGAAAATAGCTGACCGCCATCTGGTCGGTCGAAAAATCGCCGCCGCGCTCAAAAACGCGCATCTTCAACTGCACGTCGAGCTTGCCGGGCGCGTTGCCGTTCGTCTCGATTTTGATGGGGATATTGGCCTTGCCGTCGCCGTCCAAATTTTGGTCAAAAACGACGGTTGGCTCGCTCCAAAACTTCCGCGCCGGGTCGTCAAAAACCACGTCTTTTTGGCTGGCAAAACTGGTCGTGACCGACCGCAATTGCATCTCGATTTTTGCAGGCAGACCGCTCGCGGGCGCGCCGTGCAGCCACGACGAGGTGAATTTTCCGGTCAATCCGTTCGCGCCGTCGTTGGGCGAAAGGGCGGTTTTGCCCCCAAAATCGAGGTCCATCCGCAGGCGGTTCGGCTTGACGGTTTCTATCTTCAATTGCTTCTCAAAACGCGCCCCGCCGACCATGATTTTTGCCGTCCAAGTCCCCGTCGTCGCATCCGCGCGGGTCGCTGTGTGAAAGGGATAGACCATGCCGACGGGCTTTGTGGAGGTCATTTTTGCGGCCAATTGGCCACGCGGGTCGCGCAGTTCAAAGGTCACGGGATGGCCTTCTGGCAAAGTATTTCCGCTGTTTTCCAATACAAAATGCAGGAAAATCGAATCGCCGGGCCGCCAAACGCCGCGCTCGCCATAGATAAAACCCTTCATCCCTTTTTGCGCCTCGACCCCCGCGACATCGAACCGCGAGAGCGAAAGCGAGCCGCCGTCGGCCATCCGCAAATACCCTTTTTCGTTGCCACGCGAGGCGACCATCAGAAAGGGCGGCTCTTTCACATCGAGCTGCGCGAGGCCGTCGCTGCCGGTCTGCGAGGACGCGATTTTTTGGAGTTGATAATCGTAAAAATCGAGCTGGACACCGCTTGCCGCTTCCGCCGTGCGGAGGTCGGTCGCGGCTGCGAAGGTCGAGCCGTCGCGGCCCCGTTTTGCGGTCAGGCCGAGGTTGGAGACGAAGGCATTTCTTTTTATAAAACGGTTTTCGTTGTAAAATTCTGGGCGGCACGGGTTCTCGCGGTTCGAGTAGTCATAATCATATTCGCTGTCGCCATAATCGTCGTCGCCTTCGCCGCCGCCCCAATTTCTTGGGGCAAAAATCCCATAATAACCGGCCCCGAAAACCGACTTTTTGTTGCCATAATTATCCATCGAACCGAGCGCGGGGCCGTCGTTTTCTTTCGCCCAATCCATCCCATCCTTGCAGGTAAAATCGATGTACGATGGCCGAAAAGCGAGCCGGACCTGGTACATCGCGCCGGGGTCTTGTTCAATAATCGAGCGCAAATCGAGCGCGTACCGCGACCATGCGGCAGAGTTGCCAGCGGCACTTAACTCGTTGAGGCTCAACTTCTTTTGAAAAATAATTTTCCCCACACGTTCCAGTTCGTTCGAGCCTTCCAGCTCGTTTGTCTGAAAAAATTGGAGCATGTTCGAGTTGTAAATCTTGAAGATTTCAACGTCAACTGATTTCAGCCCGACGGCCTCAAAAGGGAACATCACGGCTCCGTCGGTCGCGGGCAAAATCGCGCCTTTTCCGACCAATCGGAGCGCTGGTTTGAGGTCTTCAAAACGGACGGGGAAATCGCCGCCCGTCGCCATTTTCGCGCCAGCGGTGTTCTTGATTCCGGGCGAAATTTTCATCCGGAACTCGCCCGTCACGCGCTGGTCGGGGTAACATTTCACGAAATTGCGGTCAATCACGAACCGGAACTTGCCGTTCCAACCAGCCAACGTTATCAGCCCTTCGAGCGATTGGTTCGCCAAGATCG
>JANOQP010001000.1:0-13487 GCA_031414895.1 Saprospirales bacterium | reverse complement strand
CGTTTCCGTCGCCCACGCCGCCGTCGCCCGTGCCGTTTTGCGCGGCAGGTCCAAATTGCCCTTCAGGTCGTTCAGGTACGTCGCGCCAAGTTCCCGGATCGCCATTTTCGGGTCCAAGAACGAAATCAAATCGCCCATGTCCGTCGCCACCGTGTGACCGCCAGCCGTCGCCGTCCCCACCAACAGGTCCCGCTTTTCCGCGCGGCTGCCCTTCGCAATGAAGCCGGGAATGAAAAAGCCCGCTTGCGCGTCGAGGTTCGCATCGCGGCACTCCTTTTCGCCCGTGTCCGAAAGTTCGCGCTCCAAACCCGACATTTTGCCGTGAAGTGCGCCCCGCACAAACTTGATCATCGAAAAATTGGCCGCGGCCTCCGAGTCTTTCGACCGCTTCGAGATCACGTTGGGCCCGACCGTCCGGTTTTCGGTTTCGTCGTCGTCGTCCGGCTTTTCCCCGCCGTCGAGCCATCCCGCCGCCCGGCCCTGTACGTTCATCAGGTTTTGCACGCGCTCCACTTCGGTTTCGGCATGTTCGAGTGACCGCGTCGCCGCTTCCAAGGCGGGGCCGTCCGTGTCCTCTTTGAAAGTCCCGGCTTCCACCGCAGCAGAAAAGGTTTTCACCATTCCGAGCGCGGCCGCGCGGGCTTCTTTTTTCGCTTTCAGCGTTTTAGCCAAATTGCTCATTTTGAAAATTTGAATTGTGATAAAAATACCCGCAGCCGCAGCGCGGCGAGATTGTTGCTTTTTTGGACGGTTTCCGGCGGAGTTTGCTCGAAAAGCGCGTCGAGCGACCGAGCCGCCGCCGTCGTCGCCGGATAGGCCGGAGTGACCACGGGCCCAACGTCGTAAAGGTTCAGGACCGAACCCTTTTTCAATGTCCGATAGGCCACGTTCCCGCGACGCTCCAACGTGTACAAATCCTCATCAACGTCAAACTTGAAACTCGACCCCGAAACCACGCCGCGCCGGATTTTCGAGAAAACCGCCATGTGGTCCGGGTCGCTTGGGTCGTGTTCATATTCGTACCAAAGCCCGCGTTCGTCCGTCCCGATCTCCAAAGTGCCCGGATACTTGGCCAGCACCGCCCGATGGTCGAACGCGGCCACCAAATCCGTTTTGTCGGCTTTGTCGAACGCGCCCGGCTCAATAATCTCAATAAACCGCTTCCCGCTGAAAGTCGTGAGTTCACGGCTTGGTTTCCCAAAAACCGCCGCGTAACCGCGAATTGTCACCGGCTTCCCTTCGCCCATCGAACGGATTTCAACCGCTTCGCTCGAATAATGGAAATCGCTGTTTTTACTCATTGCTTGCCGTTGGTTTTGTTTCGGTTTCGGTTTTTGAACTCGGTTCCCGGTTTTCGTTTTCCAGTTCCTGGGCTTCGCCCAATTTGTCGAGCGGCACCATGTTCAGTTGTATCAAAAGTTGGTCGCCGCCCGGCAACGGGTTGAAACCAAAGCGCATCCGGGCCTCATTTCCCGTCATGAACCCGTTTTGGATCGCAGTCCGGCAGAAATCCGATTCGCTTTGCGAATCCGCCATCAGAAGTGACGTGAAGCTGAATTTGTACTCAAAATCGAATTGCTCCTCCTCGAAAAACAGTTTTGAAAGGATTTCCTCTTCAATTTTCTTCGCCCAGCCAGCGAGGCAATACCGCACAAACTCTTCGCCCTGATGGGCGATGTTGTTGTTGGTTGATCGGTCGAGGTTCGCCAAAAGGTGCGGGGGAACGCCCGTTATCCGGCTCACATCGTCCACGGTCAAGTGCCGAAAATCAATCAAGGCCGCGTCGTTCATGTTCGCCTGAATCGGCCGGTAATCTTCCATCCCGTCCAAAACAACCACGCCCCCCGCGTTTTTCAGCCCCGCGATTTTGTCGCCAACTTTTCCTTCCAGTTTCACACGTTCCGCCGGGGTCAGCGAATCCCGGCTCGTGACCACCGCCGACGGGTGCGCACCATTTCCAAAAAATTGCTCCGTGAATTCCTGTGAGGCAATCGCCGCGCCCATCGTGCCTTTGTGGACCAGCCGGATCTGTTTGCCGTCGATGCCGTTCATCGTCAATCCTTTCAAGTGCAGCATTTCCGTATCAGCCGCCACATAATTCAGGGTTTTTGCCCCAATTTGACCGACAACACGATACCAAATCCCGCCCGCCGCGTCCATTTCAATCGTCACAAATTCCGAAGGGACAATTTCGAGCTCGACTGGCCGCATCGTGGATTCGTCGCGGTAGATCCGCGCAAATCCGTTGCCCATCATGGCATTCGCAACCAGCGCGGCGAAAAAATCGAACCGCGTGTACGTCGGTGAAGGCCGTCCCCTCAAAAACCGCCCGACCGGGTGCTTCGCGTCCAAGACCTTGTTCGTCCCGTCCACACGGTACACCGCCGCCATCAGCCCGGCCAACGCCGTCGAAACCACACGGATCGCCGCGAACATCGGGGCCACGCTCAAAAGCGTTTCATTGTTCACCGTCGCCCCCGCTTTCGAGGTCGCGTCGCCGTAAATCGATTCCCAATAACCCGCCGTCATGTAGCCGCCCGTCGCGCTCCGCGTCCGCGCCCCGTCCCCCGTCCGCCGTCCGCCGTCCGCCGTCCGCCGTTTCCAAAACCTGAAATCAATTTCGCGTCCCATTAGCTTCATGGCACAAAAAAGGGGGCTGCCCGCCCCCACCGTCAAACTTTCCGTTAAGTTGTCGCTCAAAATGAATCAGAAAGGCCATTTCTCGAAATCCGGCCACTTTTCGGCTTCCGCGATTTCCCCGACATGAACGAATCATAATTCCCGTACCGATTGCCCCCAAACTCCCGTTTCAATTCCGCTTCCGTCGATTCCCATGCCCGGCGCATCATCCCCCGAGCCTCGCTTTGCTCCGCGTTCCGAAATACCCGCGCCATGTATTCTTTGTGCAAAATGTCCATCTCAACGTTATTTTGAACCCCCCTCCGGGGCAGGGGGGCTTCAATCTTCCATCAAATACGAGCTTCGCCGCGCCCCGACCAACTCAAAAACCATCCGCATCACCATCACGTCAAAATAGTCCGGGCTTCGCCGGATCGCGGCCCGGATTTCCTCTTTTGGCGTGATGGTCAATTTCCCGCTCGAATTCGTGCCCGTTTTTTTGTGCATTTCGAGTTCTTCGATAATCGCGTCCCGCTCCATCGAATCCCGCGCCCGAACAGCGATTTTGTGATCGGCCACCAGTTCAGCCAGTTTGAAAGCGCATTGCGTCCGCAAGTCCCGAAAATTCGTCTTCACGCCCTGCAAATCAATCGTCGTGGCTTGGCTACGGAAATCGTACGCCGTCCGCAAAAATCCCTTCAAATAGTTGCCCACGCCATTGCAATCGAACACGATGTTTTGCCCAAAAATCCCGTTTTCCGCCGCCAATCGCTCGATCTCACGCCAAACCATTTCACCGTCCGATTTCGGCCACGAGTGTATTTTTTCCAACACCAAACCGCGCCAAATCCCAATCCGCAAATAATCGCTGCCCTCCATGGCCACGTCCGCCGTCAAATACCGCGTATCCTTCGGGAGCGGCTGGGAGCGCGGCTCCCCCCCCCCGGGGGGGCGGGGGGGGCTGAACATGTCCCACAAATCCGTGTACCTGAAAAGTTCGTTTTCGCCGTCCGCATCGTACCAACAGCCCCGCAAAAGCCGCGTCCCGTGCTTTTTGTCCTGTGCCAGCAAATTGCCCTTATAGGCCGGGTCTTTTGCCGTCAGTTCCACGTTTTCCGACAACACGCCCGGCACAAAAGTTACCGATTTCACCAGTTCCGGCGTGTAGTCGCCCCGAGCATCTTCGGGCAGTTCGGCCAGCGCATCGTCGGGCGTTTCGCCCCAATAATATTGTTCGCCGTACCGGGCCAAATAACGCAAAATGCCCACCCGTTCCGGTATCGGCAGCCCGCGAAGCCCTTCATCTTCGTAGTCATCTGAATAAATCCACCAAGAAACCAGCCGTTTCACCCAGCCGCTCGATTGCGGGTTCGTCGTCGCCCGGATGTATGGCCGAACGCCACTCGCGCTCCGGTTTCGACCGACCATGTACCAAAATTGCGATTCCGTGAAATGGATAAGTTCATCAAACCCCAAAAGCGCGATTTGCGACCCGTCCCAATTGTATTTGTCCGATTCATGCTCCAAATGGCTGAAAAGTAGCGTCCCGCCACTCGGAAACGTCCACTTGGGCGGCTGTTCCGTCGAAATCGGCTTTTGGCCGCGCCCGTTCTGTAATTTGGAAAAAAGTTCTTTCGACGTGTCCCAAAGTCCCCCAGCGTTTTTCACCATCGGCGTCGTCCGCCGGAATATCGCCGCCCGAAACCCGCCGTTGTCCATGTGCCGAAGACCTTCCATCAGCAATGCGTAGCTTTTCCCGCCGCCCGCCGCCCCGCCGCCGACGCAAATATCCGCCGCCGACGACAGGAAATTTTGTTGAAAGCCCGGCTGGGGCTTGATGTACTCGCGGTCAGTCATTCATTTTCTTTGTTGGCAAATATTCCTATTTCCCAATATTCAGACGCTCTTTCAGCCACTCAATCTCCTTCTCTTGCAGAGCGATTTTAACGTGCAGCGCAATCATTTCCCGCTCACAATGATCCCGCTCCGTCGCCAACATTTCCCGCAATCGCCCCTCCAAATCTTTGTCGATTTCCGTATCCTGTTTCCGGCGGTCAAGCCACCATTTGCCCAAACTGGACAACCCGCCGCCAACCAGCGCGGAAATAATCATTTCAATGCTCATGTTTCAAATTGGATTATTCGCGAATGTATTGGCGCAAAAAAATCAAATACACTCAAAATCATCGCCACGCCGCCCCCACGACACTTTTGCGCCCAAAAACCCAACCAATAATCCCAAAATGAACGCCAAGGCCATAAAAACCAAATTTCTGTTTTTTCAAAAATGTGGGCGGCTACACCCCCCGATTTCGCCGCCCACGAAACTAAAAAAACCTTCTCTAAAAACCGGGGGCGTCACGCGCGAATTTTATCCCCCGGAAACCGAGGGATGACCCCGGCTTTTGAGCGGCAGCCGGAATCGAACCGGAATTTGCCAGCACCGGGGACACCCCGACAACTGGCCGCATTCTCCAAATGCTAATACCGCTTTTTATCTCGAATTCCCCGGCAAAATCACCGCGAAACCACCGCCCAGCGGACTTTCTTCGTCGTCCCCCAATTTGACGTTTTTTCCATACGCCGTCTCCGAAAGCCACTTCGCCGCCTGAACATCGCCTTTTTGGGCCATTTTGTACATTTTCACGACGACAGCCATCGCAGCGGGCATTTTCACCCGAAACCACCCACTTTGACCCGTCGGACGGCCTTTTTCCAAGATTTCGCCCTCAAATTCCATCCATTCGCCCTCTTTTTCCCCGATTTCCCGAATGTGCGCTTTGAACAGGTTTTTTGGCCGCCCCGCCCCCGCCGGGGCTTTGTCGCCGACTTCCCGGACGTTCAATGTGCCGCCGTTGCGGCCCGCCACTTTTTTCATGATTCACGTCTTTTTTACTTTTTTCCCAATTGCCAACGCCCCGATTTTTTTTGCCCAAAATTTTGGCCTCCATACCGCCTTTTCGGTGTTCTCAAACAAAAGCCGGGCTTGGAGTTTTATGACACCCTGGGGGTTTGCGGGGCAAATGGGATTGGTTTGGGGTTTTTGCAAGGCGTTGATGGTAGTTGATGGTAGTTGATGGTAGTTGATGGCTGAATGTGGGCTGAATGTGGGCAAATGCGGGCAAATGGTCGTTCGGTGCAAGGCAATGGTTCAAAGGTGCGGGGCAATGGCAAAAAAGTGGCGATGCTTAAAACTCAATCCCATGGAAATCCACACCGCCACCTGACCCCTATAAACAAACAAACAAAACTTATAAACTAACCGCGTTCCGGTTGCGCCAAAACCCCGACGTGAACGATTCAAACTCGCGAACAAGAAACACTTCACCGCCAGCGTCCCGACATTTTTGCATCCAATCCTTTTGCTCCGCGCTCAAATGGTCAGAACCAATCTTTATTTCAACCGCAACCCATTTTCCAGTCCGGGCATTCCACCCAACAATATCAGAGATTCCGCGAATAGAGTCCGGCACTTTGCGCCAACACTTGTCCAGTCCTTCCGAAACCAGTTTTTTGACGCGGGTTTTATCGAACTTGACATCGGCCGCAAGAACTTTCGCCAGCGAAAAAACCAGCGTTTCCATCGTCGTGATTGCCTGGACCCGGTTGAAATGTCCGGTGGTTTGTTGCCGCCAAACTATGTAGCCGTTCGCGTTCAGAAATCCCACGACTTTGTTGATAAGCAGGGCTTCCGTTTCCATCAGTTTGCCGCCTCGCCTTGGTGAAACATATCGGTTTGCTTCCCAAAGCCCATCGTCCCGCGCCAAACGTCCAGTTTCTCCTCGCCCATCCGGTTCGCGCAGGTCATGATGTCCGACATGGCCTCTAAGACCGCCTTTTCATCCGACATCGCCGACAACATGTTGAACTTCACCCGGAAGTCGCCTTTGTCGTACCTGATTTGCAGCTTGCCCATGATCTGGCAGTCCGTCCCGTCCACCTGGACCATCTTCGTGAAGTTCACCACTTCGTTTTGTGCTTCGATTTTCATGATTCCTGAAATTGAGTTTGTGATTGAATAATCCAGTTCACGACCGCCAACCGTTGGGCGTTCGCCCGTTGCCGGGCGCAAAATCCCGTGTCCGGGTGGCCGTTCCGTGCATGCGTGATTTGTCGCCTGATCTCGGACTTTCGGAACGGGCTTTCGTTTTCGTTTTCCGTCAAAAGCTGCTCGATAGTCGGCTCGAATGCCGCCTCGAACAAGTCCCACCTTTCTTCCCGCGTCAGTTCCATTTTTCCCGACCGCTCCAACCATTGGAAATCATAGCTCGTCACCTGATTGATCGTCGGTTGCGAAAGTTCCAACAGCCACGCCGCGCGGCGCGTCTCCCATTCCGTCGGGTCGTGGTTGGCCAGCCGCTCCGCCTCCCGTTTCGCCGCCCGATCCGCGGCCAGTTTCTCCAACACCAGCCGTTGCAGCCGTTCCCGCCATTCCATGTACGCCGTCAGCACTTCGCCCATCATCATCACCGTGAACTGCCCGTACCATGCCCTCAAATCCACGTCAATTTCCTTCGCTGCCACCAACCGGAACGCTTCGCGTATTTCCGCCACGTTCAGCCCGCCAAACTTATCCGCAACAAATTCAATGATCTCGTCAAAAGCCGATTCGTCCGTGTTGGGACAGGCCACATAGGTCTTTGCGCAAGCTTCCAGTTCCAGCGAAATCGTCGCAATCCCCGCTTTCGCGGATTCGCGCATCATTCGGGCAATCGTGTTCCCGTTCGTGGCCAGCCAAACAAGTTCGGCCTGTTTTTTACTCGTTCCCGCCGCCGTCGCCAAACTTGTGGGCAAGCCGCTCGGCACGGGCAATGGCGCGGTCAATATTGCCATTTCCATTTGAGGAAGTATTTGGGCGATTTGTTTCATGTTGTTGTGTCGAATTTGTCGGTTTCAGTTTCAATTTGCCTTTTCTCTGGTCGTCCACGATCCAGTCGTCCACCATTTGCGGCCAATCCGCGTTCCTTGCCCCCGTCGCCCTGCTCCATTTCGCCGCGCGGCCGCGATACCACTCCAAATCAACCAGCCCCAAGTCCGCGCCGCGGCCAATCATTTCCAGCCGCCACTTTTCACCGTCCGCCGCCCATTCCGTTTCCTCAAATAGTTGCCGCTCGCGCGGGCCCGGTGTGAAAACATTTTCATCCGCTTCGACTTCGCTTTTTTTCGCGCCGTCGTCGTCTATTAATCTTGTTGTACTACTCTTTGTACTATGGTTGATTTTTTCGTCAACCCCTGCTGACTTTTTCGTCAACCCCCCCTTGATTTTTTTGTCAACCCCCCTTGATTTTTTCGTCAATGCCCCGATAGAGATTTGGCGTTGCCCATCAATCACCCGGATTTTGACAAATCCCAGTTTTTGGAGTTGCGAAATCCACCTCGAAATCGTGAGCGGGTCCACTTCGTAGAGATCGGCGAAATAGCCGTTCGAGGCAAAACAAAACCCGTGTTGATCGGCCAGCGCGGTGATTTCCGTAAAGAAAATCTTCGCGTTTGGCTTCAAATCCGGGCAATACCGGACGTTGGCCGGGAGTATCCCGTAATAGGATGGGCGTTCGTGGCTCATTTCGTGCGCTTTTGGATGAATACCGTGGTTTCTATTTGTCCGCTCACACGATGCCCCGTGTCCGCAACATGGTCAGCCATCCGCCCCGGCGCGTCCGCTTCCTCGCGCCCATAATCGTCCACCCGCCAACCGCAGTCCGAGCACGAAAACTGGCAGCGGCCGTGCCGACGCTCCAAATCAAATGAGCGTCCATAGACCGACCGCATCGGGTCGCTTCCTTCAAAAATCAGCTTGTTCATGGCTTTAAAATCGTTTTAGGTTCAATTTTTACTGAAAAAACCACCTCTCCAATCACCTCATGACCCGTGGCCCCAACATGCGCCGCAGCGCGTGACCGCCCATGTTCCAAGTTGCTCGACTTCCAACCGCAGCACTTGCAATTGAATTTTTGCCGCGCAACCGCGTTCGAAATCATCGTCAGTCTCGGCGTCTCCATCGGTTTCTCCATTTTCAGGTCCATAAGCTGCCAGCCCAAAATGCCAGCGGCGGCAATCACCGCCAATCGAAGCAGGTTTTCCATTTCAGGTTCAGTTTTCAGCGTAGCCAGCCATCAATGCCTCAATCTCCGCATCGTTCGCCGCCAAGCCCTTTTGCACGAGTTTCGCGGCAATCCGCGCCATCTTCTCCGAATAGGAGAATTTAACATCATTTTCCACAACAAGCCCCGCCGTCTCGCGCTGCACAACCGGCAATCCGTACTCAATCGCCCGCCGATAAATGTCGGATTTTGTGTTCAGTTTGTTGCGCGACTTGGTCATCTCGACCGCCAAATCCATCGCTTTTTCATCAATCGTGCGGGAAACCCGCAAATTCAAAACAATCACGTTTGCCATTATGTAAAGTATTTTGTGCTTAAAAACATATTCCGTAGCTTGGTACTACAAAATTACAACATGAATATCAAATCGCGCAACAAATTACAAAACTAATTACCAACATAATTCTCCACATTATGGATGAAAACGACCTCGAATCAGTCATCAAATTTCTTCGGGATGAAAAAGGGCTGAAAATCAACGACATAATCGATGCCGTGGGCCTCATAAATAGCCGACCGTATTTTTATGAAATGCGCGGCGGCAAAAAGAAGCCCTTCCAAAAAAAGCTGCTGCTTGAAAAAATCAAAACGGCCCTGCCCGAGCATTTCCAACAGGACGGGGCAAATCCAATCGAGTCCGAACGGCAAAACAAGGCCAGCAATGTCAGCGGCCCGGGCATCGAGCTGCGCTACATCGAACTTTTGGAGAAAAGTGTGGAGGAAATCCGCGCCGAGCGCGACAAACTCAAATCCGAAAACGAAAGCCTAGTCCGCGAGATCCGCGAAATGATGAACGGCCGTCAGCAGGAAGCTTCGTAACCAAAACGCTTTCTATATGGGAAAACCGCACCGACCGATCGGCGCAAAACACGAACAAAAGGAACTCGACGAACTGGAACAAAAAATCAAAAACGAACCGCGCAACCCGCTCTTGGCAGCCCTCCACCAACTCCTTATCCGGCAACAATTGAATCATCTCCGAGCCAGCATCAGGAAATCAAAGCCCTGAAACAAAAAGCCCCGTCCCGAAACCGAGACAGGGCTTTTTTTCAAAAAGCAACCCCCAAAACGACCCCCGTCCATTCTCAAAATCTCATAACTGGTTCATTTTCAACAAGTTGCCAAAACCATTTGTAGCTCCGGTAGGAATCGAACCTACATCAAAGGTACCGGAAACCTCCATTCTATCCATTGAACTACGGAGCCAAATGCGGCGCGAAAGTAGAACCATTTCCCGTTTTTTCACCCCAAAACTCAAAACTTTCAACTCGGAACTCAAAACAAAAAACTCGAAACTCAAAAAAAATGGACATCGAAACCCTCCGCGAACACTGCCTCGCAAAGCCAGGAACAACCGAAGGTTTCCCGTTCGGCGAGACCGTATTGGTGATTAAAGTAATGAATAAAATGTTCGCGCTCATCGGTTTGGACAATTCCCCGGCGGCCGTGAACCTGAAATGCGACCCCGAACGCGCCATTGAATTTCGGGAAAAACACCCCGAAATCATCCCCGGATATCATATGAACAAACAGCAATGGAACACCGTGGACATCGAGGGCCGCCTCGAAATTGCCTTCATAAAAAACATGGTCGACCATAGCTATGAACTCGTCGTCGCGGGGCTGAAAAAAGCGGAAAAAGAAGCGCTCCTTTTAATGATGAATGATAAATGATGAGTGATGAATTGCGCCGCTTCCTTATTGTCGGTCAAGGTTTGGCCGGGACTGTCCTCGGTTTGACCCTCGAAAATTATGGCTGCGAGGTATTTTTTGTGGACAACGGGCATGAAAATGCGGCTTCGATGGCCGCAGCTGGCGTGATAAACCCGATTACCGGAAAGCGTTTCGTCAAAACTTGGATGCTCGAAGAAATGCTGCCGTTTGCCGAAGGTTTTTACCAAAAAGCGGGCGAGCTCTTGGATGAAAACATTTGGCATTCGCGAAATATCATTCGCGTATTTTCAACCGTAAAAGAGGAAAACGACTGGGTTTCGCGGGCTTCACTACCCGATTATTCGGCATATTTGACCGATGGCAACGATGGCCAAGATTGGGCAAAATTGCTCAAACCGGGCTTTCGTCTCGGTGGTTTGAAACGGGCGGCACAGGTCGATATTCCAAAAATGCTTTCGCTTTTCAGGGAAAAACTGGCCGGGCCGGGTCGGCTTTTTGCCGAAAAACTGGATTTTGGCGCACTCGAAATTTCGGGTGGCAGCGCGTTTTTCAAAAAAGAAAAATTCGACAAAATCATTTTTTGCGACGGTTGGCAAGCCTCGAAAAATCCGTTTTTCAACCAAATAGATTGCTGGAACTTGGCAAAAGGCGAGGCACTCATTTTGCGGCTGCCCGGTTTTTCGACCGATTTTTTGTTGAAAAAAAACATCATGGTCGCCCCGCTCGGAGGCGATGTTTTTTGGGCAGGCGCAACGACCGATTGGGGGTTTTCGGATGGAAAACCGACCGAGGCCGGGCGCGATTGGATTGTCGGGGAACTTGAAAAACTGCTCGAAGCGCCATTTGAAATCGTCAGCCATGTCGCGGGAATTCGCCCGACGATTAAGGACAAACGGCCCGTAATGGGTTTTTTGGACGAAAATCCGGCGGTCGGGATGTTCAACGGAATGGGGACGAAGGGTTGTTTGCTCGCGCCTTTTTGGGCGGACGTTTTTGCCAAACACCTGCTTTTTGGGGAAACATTGCCCGAAATAGTTGATTTTCGTCGAAATTTCAGCGGGTAGCTGGATGCGTTTATTTAATTTTGGAACGCAGAGGACACGGATTTGGCGGATTAAAACGGATTTTTTTTCAGGTTGTGGTCTCGATAAAACCCGTTTTAATCCGTCGAGTCCGCGTCATCCGTGTTCGAAAAAAAACATTTTTATGCTAAAATGCCTCATCGTTGAAGACGAGCCGATTGCCGCCGAGATCATCGCCGAATACATCGCCGACACCCCCTTTTTGACACTCGTGGAAACCTGCCACGATGCCATCCACGCGCTCGATATTGTCCACAACCAGCCGATCGATGTCATATTTTTGGACATCAACCTGCCGAAATTGAGCGGCATCGATTTCATAAAAACCCTCCGGCGGCAACCGAAAATCATCATCATCAGTGCCCATCAGGAATTTGCGGTGGACGGGTTTGACCTTCAAGTGGTTGATTATCTGTTGAAACCGGTCGAATTCAGCCGTTTCACAAAGGCCGTCAATAAATTGCTCAGCCCCGTCCGCCCAGAATCTGCGCAGCTGCCGAAACTCGAAACTCGGAACATAAAGCCCGAAAATCCGGGGCAACGGCCATTCTATTTCTTCAATGTCCACAAACGGCAGGTCAAGATTTTTTTGGACGAAATCCGCTTTATCGAATCGCTGAAAGATAACGTCGTCATCGTCACGGGCGGAAAATCGTACAGCACACATTATCAATTGGGCGAACTTGAAACGCTCTTGCACGACGAAAACATGCTCCGAATCCACCGTTCGTTCATCGTCGCGATCGACAAAATCGAGTCTTTTTCGGCCATCGAGGTCGAATTGCACGGGCGGACGCTGCCAATTGGCCGCAGTTTTAAGATCGATGTGATGGAAAAATTGGGACGGCGGGCGAAGAACATGGACTTTTCTTGACCAATCAGGTTTTTTGATGGGATGACTTGAAGTCATCCCATCAATTTTCAATAAAAAAAGCCTACCCCCTGATTATCAAGGAGTTGGGCTTTTCAATTTTTACGAACTTGATGATCAATCGAGGTGCGAGACCATCAATTTGACGGTCACCGTCCGGTTGCCCCCGCTCTCGACTTGCAGGAGCCAAAGGCCGTTTTGCAAATCGGAAGTGCCGAGGCGGACAGGGTCGCTGCCGAGTTTTTCAAACTGAACGGACTTCGTTTTTTTGCCCATCGGATTGATGAAATGGACGGTCGCGGCTTTTCCGGCGAGGCTGCGGAGGTCAAGGAAAGTCTCCTCGATGGCCGGGTTCGGGAAGGCGGTGAAGTTATCCGTGTCCACGAAACTGACCAATTGCTCATCGGAAAGGATCTCTGTTCCGTCGAGTTGGGTCATTTTGATGCGGTAGAAATTGTCGCCGAAGACCGGGGTTTCGTCCGTTTCGGTGAAATATTCCGTTTCGAGGTCGCTGTCAAAAGTGGTGATCGCGACCCAGTTGAGTCCGTCGGTCGAGCGTTCGACGCTGTATTTCACCACCTCGGCGGCGTTGCGGTTGATCCATTTCACCTCAACAGCGAAATCGTTTTTATAGGCATTGAACACAAAACTTTGCTGGTTTGCCTGTGCGTAGCCGACGTTCGGGCAGTTTGTGGCAAAATAAATGGCGTTCAAAAAGAGCTTCCAACCGTCCGCCGTGAAACTGTATGCCGAAAAATCGTAGCCGCAAAAAGCGATGCGTTTTTCCGCCGCGGTTTTGCCGTTGAACATGTTTTGCCCTTTTTCATAACAGATGACCGAGCTTTTCGAGGCATCGTTGTAAAAATTGCAGATGCTGTTCGACGCGCTGAACGGCACGCCGTAGGCAATGTCCTGCGAGTTGCAATAGATATTGAGGCTGCCCGTCAGGCCGGTCGTGATGGCGTGGGCATTTTGCACTTTCACGTCGTAGGTGTTGCAGACGTTGCGGATGCCGTAGGTGGTGCCGCACATATTGAGGTCGTCAAAAAGTTGCGGCTCCCAGACGATGATCGGCACGGCGGTGTTGTTGAATTTTGTGTTGATATTGACCGAATTGGTCGAGGAACTGATCAAAATCAG
>JANOQP010000999.1:0-2736 GCA_031414895.1 Saprospirales bacterium | reverse complement strand
TTCGGGTGAGTCGGGGAGCTGTTTTTTTTGTTTCACACCCAATTTTACAGCTCCGGCTCGCCTTTTTCTATTTTGTCAAAGATCTTTTTCTCTCATTATCAACAACCTACACCTTGCGATTTTTTGTTGTAGGGTAGTTTAGTTTTCAAATAAAAAGGCCGGTTTTTATATTGTGAAAAGGGGACGATCAAAAAACCGCCATGTCCAAACCGCATTGGCCCACGGAACTATTTCTCCGCAATCTTTCGCAGTTCCGACAATTTCCAAAGCGCGTCCATCGGGGTCATCGAGTTCAGCTCGACCTTCAAAAGTTCCTCGCGCAGTTTCACCGTGTATTCGTCCATGCTCTCAAAAATGGAAAGCTGCATTTTGGCGGGCATATTTTTCAGGTTTTCCTGATTTCTGCGGCGGTTGACGGAGGCCAATTTTTGGTCGTTTTTGTCCTCGTCAATATGTTTTTCCTCCAATTGCACAAGAATTTCATTGGCCCTGTCCACGACTGCGCGGGGCATCCCGGCCAATTTTGCGACGTGGATGCCGAACGAATGGTTTGACCCGCCGGGCGTGAGTTTTCGTAAAAAGATCACTTTTTGGCCGACCTCTTTTGTGGAAACATGATAGTTTTGAATGCGCTCAAATTTATCGGCCAGTTCGTTCAGTTCATGATAGTGCGTCGCAAAAAGCACCTTTGCCTTTTTATCGTGTTCGTGCAAATATTCGGCGATTGACCACGCTATTGAAATGCCGTCGTAGGTGCTGGTCCCGCGCCCGATCTCGTCCAATAAGATCAAGGAGCGATTGGAAATATTGTTGAGGATACTGGCCGTTTCGTTCATTTCGACCATGAAAGTGGACTCTCCAGAACTGATGTTATCGGTCGCGCCAACTCGCGTGAACACCTTATCGACCAGACCGATCCGGGCGTGTTTTGCCGGGACAAAACTGCCCATTTGCGCCATTAAAGCTATTAAAGCTGTTTGTCTTAACAAAGCCGATTTGCCCGCCATATTTGGGCCGGTGATCATCATGATCTGTTGTGTTTCATTATCGAGGAACACGTCGTTCGGCACAAATTGGTTATCAACGGTCAATTGTTTTTCAATGACCGGATGTCTCCCCTCTTTGATGTCTATGATAAAACTATCATCAACCTCTGGTCGACAATAGTTGTTTTTTATCGCTGTTTTTGTAAAACACAATAGGCAGTCCAATTGCGCGATCAATTGTGCATTTAATTGTATTGGCCTGATATAGCTCGCTGTTTCTTCTATCAATAGGTTAAAAATGCGCTCTTCTATTTCCTGTATTTTATCCTCTGCGCCAAGTATTTTTGTTTCCAGTATTTTTAGTTCTTCTGTTATAAAACGTTCACCGTTGGCTATCGTTTGTTTTCGTATCCAATCCGGCGGTACATTGTCTTTGTGCTTGTTCGTAACTTCAAGATAATAACCAAAGACATTATTAAAGGCTATTTTTAGAGAAGTTATCCCCGTCCGTTCTATTTCCCTTTGTTGGATGTTCAATAAAATCTGTTGGCTGTTTTTGATGATCCCGCGCAGTTCATCGAGCGAGGTGTCCGCGCCGTCGGCAACTGCGCCGCCTTTTAGGATATTGACGGGCGGTTCGGCCACGAGGTCGCGGGTGATGCGGTCGCGGAGGCTGCGGCAGGGGTTGAGCGATTCCGATATTTTTTGGAAAAAATGCGCCCCGGTCGCCGCGAGTTCGTCTTTTATCGGCTCGATGGCGGCGAGTGCGCGGTTGAGTTGCGCGATTTCGCGGGGGCTGACCTTGCCGACGGAGACTTTCGACATCAGCCGTTCGAGGTCGCCGATTTGCCGGATCTGCGGCTCGATTTCGTCAGCGATACCTTTGTTTTCAATAAAAAACTGCACGATTTCCTGCCTTTCCAAGATCCGCGCCCGGTCGGTGAGCGGCAAAAGCACCCAATTTTTCAACAGCCGCGCACCCATCGGCGAGATGGTCCGGTCCAAAATATTGATCAGTGCCGTCCCCGATTCGTGCGGGGTCGAGACGAGTTCGAGGTTGCGGATCGTGAAGCGGTCGAGCCAAACGTACCGCTCCGTTTGGATGCGGCTGATGGAATTGACGTGCGCGAGGCGGGTGTTTTCGGTCGAATTGAGATATTGGAGGGCGCCCCCGGCTGCTATTTGGCCGAGTTCGAGCTCGTCGATGCCGAAGCCTTTTAGGTTGGCGACCTGAAAATGCGAGACCAGTTTTTCGCGCCCAAAATCGGTCGTGAAGGCCCAGTCTTCGAGCGTGTTCAAATAGAATTTATCCCCAAAAATCTCGATAAACGCCTTTTTTTGGCTCCTCGCAACGATGATCTCCGACGGGCGGAAACTGCCCAAAAGTTTGTCCACGACCGATTGATCGCCCTCCGAGACCAAAAATTCGCCGGTCGAAATGTCCAAAAAAGCCGCGCCCATTTTTTCGTTTTTCCCGAAAAAAACGACCGCCAAAAAATTGTTCGACGCCATGTCGAGCAACGAATCCGCCATCGTCACCCCCGGCGTGACCACCTCCGTGACCTCGCGGCGGACGTGTTTTTTGCCCGGCGTGGGCTTTTCCATTTGTTCGCAGACCGCCACCCGATAGCCCGCCCGGACGAGCCTCGGCAGGTAAATATCCATCGAATGATAGGGAAAACCGGCCAGTTCGACCGGTGTGCCGCCGTTGTTGCGGGCCGTGAGCGTGATGCCGAGCGCACGGCTCGCC
>JANOQP010000998.1:0-5865 GCA_031414895.1 Saprospirales bacterium | reverse complement strand
AAAAAAACGGGGCCAGGAGGGGACAAACTTCCTGGCCCCGTCTTTTTTTTGCGCCAATTTTTATCAAAACCGGACACCTCATTTTTATGAAAAAGGAAAAAACCAACCTCGCCGCCAAGCGCGTCATCGAATCAAAGTCCGTCATGACCGAGCTGGTCATGCCCAACGACACCAACCCGCTCGGCAACCTCATGGGCGGCTACCTCATGCGCTGGATGGACATCGTTTGCGCCATCGCCGCCGGGCGGCACACCGAGGCGCACGTCGTGACGGTCTCCGTGGACCATGTTTCGTTCCAAAACCCGATCCACCTCGGCGACGTGATCACGCTCGAAGCGCAAGTGACGCGGGCGTTCAACACGTCGGTCGAGGTCTATGTCGAGGTCTTCGCAGCGGACATAAAAGGCGGCAAACCGCGCCGCTGCAACCATGCCTACCTCACTTTCGTGGCCCTCGCCGACGACAAAAAAACGCCCAAACAGGTGCCGCCCGTCCTGCCACTTACGGCGGAAGAAGAGCGGCTTTATGAGGCCGCATCGCGCCGCCGCGAACTCCGGCTTATCCTCGCCGGGCGGATGAAACCGAAGGACGCGGGCGAGCTGCGCACTTTTTTTGCAGAACTTAGCGACCATTCCGATAACGGAAAATCAAACGAACTTTAATTCAACGGCGGACGACTAACGGGCCGTCAGCCGTCCACCGTCAGCCGTAAAAAAATGAAAATCCACACCCTCGACCTCCATTTTTTGGGCGAAAAACGGGCGATTGCCGCTTTTTTATTGGAAAAAAAGGGCAGCCCGCTGGTCTTGATAGAGACTGGGCCGCATTCGACAATGCCCGTTTTGACAGAACAATTGGCCAAAAAAGGTTTTAAGCCCGGCGATATCGGCCATGTTTTTTTGACCCATATCCACCTCGACCATGCTGGCGCGGCCTGGGCCTTTGCGCAAAACGGGGCGACCGTTTATGTCCATCCGGCGGGCGCGAAACACCTCGGCGACCCTTCGCGGCTCATGGCCTCGGCCAAAATGATCTACGGCGACGACATGGACAGGCTCTGGGGACGAATGGAGAAAATCGCACCGGAGCGGCTTGTTTTTCCCGAAAACGGGGGAAAAATCAAGGTTGGGAACCTCGAAGTTTCGGCTTGGCACACGCCCGGCCATGCGGCCCACCATATCGCTTGGCAGGTTGGCAAAAACCTGTTCACGGGCGATGTCGCGGGGGTGAAAATCGGTCGCGGGCCCGTCGTGCCGCCCTGTCCGCCGCCCGATATCCATGTCGAAAACTGGCTGGCGAGCATTTCGCTCATGCGAAATTTGGAAGTCGAAAACCTGTATTTGACCCATTTTGGAAAAGTCCCGGACAAAAACGCCCATCTCGCTGCGCTCGAAAAACGGCTCCGCGATTATGCGGACTGGATGAAATTTCATTTTGAAAAAAACACGCCACAGCCGCAGATCATCCCCCTTTTTACCGATTTTTCAAAAAGGGAACTGGCCAAAAACGGCGTCGGGCGGGCGGGTTTGCGGAAATATGCCGCCGCGAACCCGCCGGAAATGTCGGTCGCCGGGCTGATGCGGTATTGGTCGAAGCAAGTCCCAAAATGAAAAAAAAACCGCCGGAGGATTGCTCTTCCGGCGGTTTTTTCATGTCAAAAAAGGCCAAATCAGTTTTTCGGCGAGGCCTCTGGTTGTTCGCCAGTGGTGTTTGGTTTTTTGCGCTGGTCGCCCGCAGGTTTTGGCTTCGTGGATTTGGGCTTCGTGGATTTTTCGGCCCCACCCGATTGGTGGTCTTCGTGCTTTTTGTGCGCTTCGTGGGCCTTCCCTTTGGCCTTGCCTTTTTCGCTTTGGGCCTTTTCGTTCGTGCCTTCCGCGGAGCCGCCATGGTTGCCATGTTTGTCGCCCTTGTGCTCGCCCTGATCGTAGCCTTTATGTTTGCCGTTGTTCGTTTTTTGGCCTTTGGCCTTCGATTTTTGGCCCTTGCCTTTTGATTTGGCCTTTGTTTTGGCCTTTTCCTTCGGCGGCTTTTGTGTTTCCACAGAAGTGCCGGGGCGATCGGTCGGCGAAGTTTTCGTTTGCGCGCGCACTTCGGTCGGGAGAATGTAAAGGCCAAGTACGAAGGTCAGGAACAGGAGCTTTTTCATGTTTGAAAAGTTTTTTGAATGAAAATGAAATGAATTTTGAGCGGTTTTATTTTGGATGGGCAAAACTAATCTTGGTCATTTTTGAATTCAAGGGTTATCGTTTTAATAACGGAAACCGCCCTTTTCCCTTTTTGAAAAATTAAACAAACAGGTCGTTAAACCAACCCGGAGATGGCCCGTCAAAGTCCCGAAACCTCCGAAAATCGTTCCTTTTTTTAGAAAATCAATCAAAAAATGGCTTCACTCTCACCTTATTCCGGCCCAATCGGGAAGCGGCTCGCCAAGCACCTTTTGCGGCGAACGACGTGGAACGTCACCCGCGCCCGCATCGACCAGTTTGCCGCGCTGACCGCCGCCGAGGCCGCCGACCTCCTCGTGGCCGCGCAAATCCCATCGATGGCTCAGCCCGTCGACCCGGCGGACGGCCTTCCGTGGATCAACCCGCAGGCAACGACCACGACATTGGACCCCGCGCTCCGTTTTGTGGTCATCAGTTGGTGGCTCAACGAGGCGCGGCTCGACCAAACAATCGGCTCGAAAATGCAGTTTTTTTGGCACCAACAGTTCACCGCGTCCGCCGTCACGCAGGGCCATGCGTCGGGCAACTGGTTCGACCATCTTGCGCTTTTGCGGCAGTTTGCCATTGGGAACGTGCAGGTTTTGGCCAAAAAGGTCATTTCCGACAACACGATGCTCCGATATTTGAACAACAACGAGAACACAAAGACCAACCCGAACGAGAATTTCGCCCGCGAGTTTTTTGAGCTTTTCACCATTCAAAAAGGCGAGCAGATCGGGCCGGGCGACTATTCGTTTTATACCGAGGACGATATTGTGCAGGCCGCGAAAGTGTTCACGGGCTTCCGTTTTGCCCCACGAAACCAGGCCATTTACCTCGACCCGGAGACCAATTTGCCACGCGGCCGTGCGCTCATCAACCAGCACGACACGACCAACAAAACTTTTTCGAACCATTTTGGCGGGAAAAAAATCACGGGCGCGACGACCGCCACCGCGATGTGGACGGAACTGGATGATTTTGTCAAAATGATCTTTGACCAAGAGGCGACGGCGAAAAGCTATGTCCGACGGCTCTACCGCTTTTTCGTGAGCCGTTTTATCGATTCCGAGATCGAAAACGACATCATCACGCCGCTCGCCGCCGACCTCAAAGCGGGCAATTATGAGATCGGCCCGGTGCTGAAAAAACTGTTCGCAAGCCAACATTTCATGGACGCAGACGACACAAAAAGCACCGACGAGCTCGTGGGCGGCATGATCAAATCGCCGCTCGATACCGTCCTGCATACGATGACGATGTTCGATATCGCCGTTCCGGACCCGATTTCGCAGGGCAACGCGCACTACGTCGGCTTCTGGAACCGGTCGGTGCAGAGCGTCATGTTCGGCTATGCGGGACTGACCTTTCAAATCCCGGCGGACGTTGCGGGCTATCCGGCCTATTATCAGGAGCCGGATTTTCACCGCTCGTGGTTCAATTCGGCGACGGTCATTTGCCGATATAACATCGGCCAAATGTTCCTCACGGGCAGCCGGGTCCTCGCGACGGGCAACCTCGGCGGCGTGAAGCTCGACCTCGCGAAATGGCTGAAAAACACCAATACTTTCACGAACGTGAGCGACGCGCAAGGCCTCGTCGCCCAGTTTTGCGAATACCTCCTGCCCGAAATGCCCGACAGCGACCGGATGACCTATTTCCTCGAAAGCGTCTTTTCCGACGGCCTCCCGCTCGCCGATTGGACGTACGAATGGGACAAATACATCTCCACGAACAACGATACGGAGGTCACGCTCTGGCTCAACCGCTTGCTCACGGGGATCATGTACTCGCCCGAATTTCAACTCTTTTAAAAAATGGCGAACGGCTGACGGCTAACGACTGACGGCTGACGACGCACGGTGGACGGAAAAATTCCGGCCCCGTCCGCCGTCAGTCATTAGCCGTCAGTCGTCAGCCGTCAGCCGTCAAACGATTAAATTATGAAACGCAGAAAGTTTCTCAAAATATCTGGTTCGGGCGCGGCGGCATCCTTTGTCGTGGGCGGTTTCCCGATGCAGGCCATCGCATCGCCGAAAATGGCGAACTTCCTTTTGGGCTGCGAGGGCATCAACGAAAGGGCCCTCATTTTGATCCAAATGAAGGGCGGCAACGACGGCCTCAACATGCTCGTCCCAATCGATCAGTATGATAAATACGCCAATTTGCGCCCGTCCATCAAGCTCAAGGACACGGCCCTCGTGAACCTCGACACGACGCTCGCCAGCGAAAAACAGCTCGGCATCCACCCGATCATGACCGAGATGAAGGCACTTTACGATGCCGGAAAACTCGCCGTCGTGCAGGGCGTCGGCTATGAGGAGCACAACCAGAGCCATTTCAAATCGACCGACCTTTGGCTGACGGGCGGCGACGGAACGCCCGCCAATTTCAACCTGAAAACGGGCTGGGCGGGCCGATATTTGGAGGCAACCTACCCCGATGTCCACGGCGAACCGATCCCGATCATGCCCGACCCGCTCGGCATCCAAGTGGGCGACCCGAAGCCGACGCTCGGTTTCCACACGGACAGCCAGCACCCGGCGGGGATCAATTTGAGCGGGCAGGACCCGGCGGGTTTTTTCAATCTCGTCAGTTCGGTGGGCGGCGCGCCGATCGTCAATATCCCGGCCAGCGAGTACGGTTCGGAGCTCGAATACATCATGAACGTGGAGCGCAGCACGTCGAAATACGCGCAGCGGATCACCGATGTTTTCAACGCGGGGAGCAATTCGGCGGTCGTTTATCCGGCCAACAACACGCTCGCCAACCAGTTGAAGACCATCGCCCGGCTGATCAAGGGCGGCTCGAAAACGCGCATTTTTTTCACCCAGATCGGTGGTTTCGACACGCACAGCGGGCAGGTCGATACGCAGGACACGGCCATCGGCGAGCACTCCGACCTGTTGATGCAGCTTTCGCAAGCGGTCAAGGCTTTTCAGGACGACCTCGAAAACATGGGCCTTGCCGATCGGACCATGTCGGTCACTTTTTCGGAATTTGGCCGCTGCGCGGTCGAAAACGGCTCGTTCGGCACCGACCACGGCGAGGTCGCGCCGATGTTCGTCATCGGGCAGGGCGTCGCGGCGGGCGTTTATGGCGATTGCAACAATTTGGGCGACCTGACCGCCGACGGGCAGGTGAAAAACCGCCAGTTCGACTACCGGGCGGTCTTCACGACGGCCTTGCAGGATTTCCTCGGGGCGAACGATGATGTGCTGGAAGCGACGTATTTTGACCCGTTCGCGGTGCAAAAAATCCCGTTTGTCGATGGGACTGCGTATGTCGATCCGGGCTGTTATGTCGGTTCTTTGACACCCGTGAGCGAGGTTTTTGAGCAAAACCGGGCGATGAAGATCTTCCCGAACCCGGCCTATTACCAGACGGAAATCAACTACAAATCCGCCGCCGCGTTCGATGGCCGCGTCACCATCCTCGACCTGCAAGGCCGCACGATGATGAGCCAATCCGTCCGCATCGAAGCGGGCGGGAACACGCTCGATTTTTACCTCGACGAACTTTCAGCGGGGCATTACGCGGTGCGTTTGGAGAGCAACGACCGACGGGTGAAAGAAGTGGGAAAATTGGTGGTTGTGCGCTGATTGTCAATGGGTTATGAAATAAAAAAAGCCAGCCGGGAGGGTTTCCGGCTGGCTTTTTT
>JANOQP010000997.1:0-2404 GCA_031414895.1 Saprospirales bacterium | reverse complement strand
ATGCCCGCCCATTGCCCCGGCACGTCGGCAAACTCGGCCTCGATGCGGTCGCCTGCGAAAATGACCGGGTTGTCTTTTGTGCCGTTCACGATCAGTTTCCCATCTTTTTGGATAAAAAGAAAGCCGTCATTATATAATATGGAGTCGCGCGTCGCGAGGCCGCCGTGAAAATAAACGCGCGCGCCTGCCGAAATAATCAACGCGCATTCATTGATAAAAAGGCCGCCCCAAATGATATAAGGCTTCGGATCGTCCCAGATCAAACTATCGCCGCAGGAATAAACGGTCAGGCTGTCCGCAAAAAACCGGCTGGGGATATAGTTCGCGTTTTGCCCCCAAGCCTCCAAAACAACGATTTGACGGTTGCCGTTGGTCTCAAAAATGAGGTTTTCGTCCAAAATGAACGGGCTGTTCGAAAGCGGCTCATCGGGATCGATGGTCACCTCGGCGAAAATATAGAGGCTGTCCTTCGGCGCAATCTCGAGGTTTTCAAAGGCAAGGCCAGGCAGCCCATCAGCGTTCAGCCGGAATTTGGAGGCATCGCCTTTCTCGAGATAAATTTTGGAAATTTTCAGCCATTTGTCCGACTTGTTGTATGCCTTCAAAATGCGCGTCGCCGAACCGAGCTGGGTAAAAACCGTGTCAAAACGAAGTGTGTCCGTGCTGAAAACGAGCTTGTCGCCCGGGCTGTCGGTGAAGTTGAACTCTTTTTTGCAAAAGGGAAAAACGACGGCGACGGCCAAAAACAGGATGGCGGCGACCGTTAAATTGGGTTGAAACCGGTTATTTTTCATGCACAAAATCTATTTTTTCCCCTGCCTCAAAAAATACGCCCGCTCCAACGAATCGATCATTTTCAAATAGGCAGGGTCATAAATCGGGTTCTCGTATTTTTTGGATTTCCCCAAAAGATGGATGCGCGTGTACCGCCTCGGGTTGAGCCGGAAATCTTGCATGAAGAGGGCCAGTTGGCGGGTGTCGCGCTCCAAATTGTAATAAAGTTGCGGGTCGGTGGCCAGTTTTCCGAGCGTCCCGTCGCCATTTGAGACACCAGAGATCATCCCATCAAGGCTTTTTACGGTCATGTTTATGGCGCCAACCGTTGATTTAAGCCCCGAAATCGTGGCCGTGAGCGAGTCGAGGGTGTTGTTTGCCTTGCCCGTCGTTTTGTCGATATTGGCGGCGGCCAGTTGTTTTGCGAACGCATCGGCATTCGCCAAAAGCGAGGTGATCTGGGCGTTGTTGTCCCGGATGTTTTTGGAGATCGCGCTCAAATTGTCGGTCGTTGCCGTGATCCCGCCGGACGATGCGGCCATCAACCTGTTCAGCGCAAAAGTTGTGGCCTTCAAATTGGCGACCGTCGCATCAAGGTTCACGAGCATTTTGCCGATGCCCTGCGGGTCGTTCGGGTCGGCGATGGTGTCATAGACGCTGATGAGGCCGAGCTTGAGCTTTTGGACATAGGCATCGAGCGCGTCGGGCGTGCCGATGACGGATTCCAAAAAACCCTGCGTCGTGCCGCGCAAATAATCGCCGCTGCTGGCGCAATTTCCGCCCTCGCAAGGCTGGTCGAAGATGATCTCGATGTTTTTCCCGCCCATCACCGCGGCCGAGGTGATCTGGGCGACGGCATTTTTTGGGATATCCGTCCGCGCATCGATGCTTAAAACGCAGATGATCGTTTTGTCGTCCGCGTCATCAAGGTACATGTCCTTGACCGTGCCGACCTGAAAACCGCTGATGAAAACGGGCGACGACGGGCGCAACTGGTCGGCCTTTTGGTATTTAACGTAAAAAGTCTGCGTCGAAGAGAGGACGTTTCGGCCTTTCAGGTACAAAAAACCCCAAATGGACAGGGCAATCGCAGCGATGGCGAGGATGCCGATACGGGTTTCGTTGGATACTTTAAGCATGAATATGTTTTGTTGTTCTCTATTGTTCAACCAATTTGGCCCCCGGAAAACCGAGTGCCTTGATTTCTTGGAGCGCCTTTTTCGCCTCGCTTTTCGACGAAAACCCGGTGGCGAAGTACCGATATTCCCCATCAATTTTTTGCTCCTCGACTTTGCCAATGATGGCCAATGGGTCCTTTTTCGGGTTCAATTTTTTGGTGGAAGTGGTCAATAAAATTTTGATCGACTGACTGTTTTTGGCGGCTGATTGGCCATTGTTGGCGTCCCCGCCGACAATTTTTTGGCCATTGTTGGCGTCCCCGCCGACAATTTTTTTCGGCGAACCATTGACCGTTTTTTGAGCGGGCGCGGCCTTTTTTTGTTCAATAGTGACCGGTTTTTGAATTTTCGGTGGTGAAAATGGCGCAGTATTTTTCGCTAAGCGGCAGAGTAACTTTTGTTCATTAGTCCACTCACAGGGTGAACCCCAAGCGGGATTGATAGGCACATTT
>JANOQP010000996.1:0-6860 GCA_031414895.1 Saprospirales bacterium | reverse complement strand
CCGAGCGTGAGCAGCACGGCTTCGATGGGGTACGGCGAGTTCTCCACCTTCACGTCCGAGATGATGATGTCTGGCACCGTTTCGAAAGCCTTTTCGATGCCCGCCCGCCCGTCATTGGCGACCTCGATTTGATAGTGGTTTTTCAGGATTGTCGTGATGTATTCGATCACGTCGAGGTTATCCTCGATGATCAGCAAAAGCGGATTTTCCGCGCTAACTGGTTGATTTTCAATGCTTTTTACTTTTTTTGAAACCAAAATTTCTGGGTGTTTCGGGATTTCGGGATGAGTGAGGGGGTGACTTGAAGTCACCCCCTCACTTGACACAACCTCGCTGGACTTACCCGTTTTCACGGGCAAAAAAACCGTGAAGACCGTGCCTTTCCCAACCGTGCTTTCGACCGAAATCTGTCCGCCCATCAGCCCGACAAGTTCTTTTGTCAGGGCGAGGCCAATGCCGGTTCCCTCCGTTTTTCGCGTCTGCGAATTGTCGGCCTGATAAAACCGGTCGAAAATATGGGCCAACTGGCCCTCCGTGATGCCCACGCCCGTGTCCTGCAATTTGAGTTGCAAAAACGGCAGCCCTTCGCGCTCGGCCAGGGAGGCATGGAGCACCACTTTGCCGCCCGCGCCCGTGAATTTGAGCGCGTTCGAGAGGAGGTTGTAAATGACGTGCTGCACCTTTTCCGCGTCAAAATCGGTCTGCAATTGGGCAACCTCTGTGTAAAAAACGAGCCGGACCTGTTTTTCCTGCGCCAGCGAATAGAAGGATTCGGTCAAATATTGGAGGTAGTTGACGAGGTCACCGGGCGCGAGCTCGAGGCGCATCATGCCCGAATCGAGCTTCGAGAGGTCGAGCAGTTGGTTGATGAGCCGGAGGAGGTTTTGGCTGTTTCGGGTGATGAGCTTGCGCTCGTTTTCGTGCCCCTTGATCTGGTCGGTCATGCCCATGATGACGGTGAGCGGCGTCCGGAATTCGTGGGTGATGTTCGTGTAGAGCCGCGTTTTGAGGTGGTCCAGCTCGGCGAGGCGGCGGTTTTCGGCGTGGTCGAGCTTTTGTTTGACCTGATATTTGTAAAAAAAGAAGAAAAAACCCGCGACCGCCGCCGCCAAGAGCGCGAAAAACCAGCCCGTTTTGTACCAAAACTCGCGCACCTCGACCTCGATCGTGCGTTCGGTCAGGCCCCAAATCCCGGTCGGGTTGGCCGCTTTTATCCGCAATTTATATTTCCCGGCGGGCAAATAATGGAACACAATCTCGTTGTTCGTCCCGTTCAATTGCCAGTCCTCATTGTGGCCTTCGAGTTTCCAGGCGAAGCGGTTGGCCTCCGGTTGCAGGTAATTTGCCAGCGCGAGGCGGATGCTGCAAAATCGATTATCGGGCGGCAGCGTGATGTTTTTCAAATTTTCGAGGTCCAAAATTTGCTCCATTTTGGTCTTGCCGTCGGGCGCGAACCACGAAACTTGGGAAATCAAAAGCGAGTCGTTGCTCCCGGGGCCTCGGGACGAAAACGAGCCCAAAACTTCCGCCGGTTTGAAAAAACTCACGCCGTTCAAACCGCCAAAAAACATCGTCCCATCGCTTTTTTTGAAAAAGGAAAAACGGTTGAACTCGTTGTGCGAGAGCCCATTTTGGGCAAAAAAATTGGTAAAAAGGTTCGTTTCCGGCTGGAAAAAACTCAAACCATTGTATGTCGAAACCCACAAACTCCCGTTTTCACCCGGCAAGATCCCGGCGATTTTGTTGGCGGGCAGGCCGTTGGCCATGGTGAAAATCGCCCATTTCCCTGTTTTTAAATCCAGTTTTCGCAGGCCGCCGCCGAGCGTTCCGACCCACAAATTTTCCTTTTCCTGAAAAATAACGGCCACCGGGAATTCGTGCGCCGTCGCATCGTTTCCCGGAAAATCCAACCATTTTTTTTCGGAAATATCGAAAAGCGAGAGGCCTTCTTTTCCGCCGACCCAAATTTTTCCTTCCGGGTTTTCGAGCAAAAACAGCGGCGAGGTTTTGAAGTCATGCGGTGACTTTGAGTCACCGCCTGACTCGGCCAGCGTCAAAATTTGCCGCGTCGCCGGGTCAAAAAGCAACAAATTGGCCGTTTTTTCGCCGTTCGCGGCGAGCAAAATCTGCCCGTTTTTCAGCAAAGTGAACGTGCTGATCCGTTGGTTTTTGATGCAAAATGTATCGGCCAGCCCCGTTTTTGGGTCAATTTGCAGCAGGTTTGGGCAGCCGTTCCACTCCCGCGCCGACCAGATCTTGCCCTGCGCACCGGTCTGCAAATTGAGCGCATTGTCCGTGTAAAATACTTGGCCGGAGTTTTTTTCGCGCACGGTCACTTGCTGCGTCGAGCCGTCCGGTCGGCGGCAAAACAGGCCGATCATTTCGCCCATCATCCAAATATTTCCGTCGCGGTCGTCGGTGATTCCCCGAAAAGCAGGGCTGATAAAAACGCGGCCCGTGGATTTTGGCGGCTGAAAATTTGAAAAAAGCGGTCGTTCAAAATTGACCCGCAGCACGCCTTCGAGGGTGCAAAAATGGATCTGCCGCGAAAAATCCGCGCCCGAACAACTCGTGAAACCCATTTTTGGCAACATTTTTTGCAAATCGAGCCACGAGCCGTCAGGCCACAGCAGCCACAAATCCGACTGCCCAGATTCGTTTTTTTGGAAAACCATCGCGCCTTTTTTGTCCGAACCGATGCAGATCAGGCCGGGAAACGCGCCGGGTTTTTGGTTGATTTTTTCAAAATCCTTGGTTTGGACATTCCAACGCCAGAGGTCATGGTCAAAACTCGAATACGCCAACAAAGTGCCGTCGGGCAAACTGCCAAACCTTGGCCAATATCCTTTTTTGGCACCCCACCCGGGAAATTCGGTCGTTTTCCCATCGCGCAGGTCGTATCGAAAACAGAAACTGTTTTGGTTGAAAATAGCCCCAGCGTAAAAAATTGCCTGATTTTTTTCGTCAAAATACATCTCGGGCAAACCGTTCGGCGGAACCGGGACCACGCGGCCCTCGATTTCAAAATGGAACGCAACGCCGAACAAATGCTGCACGGAAAACCCCGGGAAAAGCCGAAAAACTTCCAATTGTTTGCCCGGCACGGTTTCCAGGACCAAAAAAACCATCGTGTCCTGCGCCCAAACGCGGATCAAGTTTCCTTTCAAACCCGCGATTTCGGCGACGGCGCGGGTCTCTTTTTTTCCAGAATTGGGTTCAAAAACGGAAATTTTTTGGCCCGCTGGGCAATTCCACATCACGAGTTCGCCCCTCGAATTTTCGGCAAAACCGTCGATGTCGTGCATTTTTTCCCAGACCGTCTGGAACCGGTAGCCATCGAAACGGCAGAGTTCGTTGCGGGTGATGGCCCAGCGAAAGGGGCTTTTTCGCGTTTCGAGCAGATATTGGACCTTGTTGTCGGGCAGGCCGTCGCGGGCGTTGAAAAGCCGGGTGGAGATTTGTGGGCCACCGATTGGCACCGCCGGGGTTTGCGCCCCCGCAGATGTAGAACACCAGCCGGAAATTGAGAGCATCAAGACCAGCCGGAGCGGACAGCAAAGTTTTAGTATGTTTTTGACCATTCAGCTTCGCAATCGGGGGTTGTGGGGCGAAGTTATTGAAATGGGCAAATTGGCGGGATTTTTATGTTGCGCAAATGGTCATTGCGCAAAAACGAACTGCACCACGTTCGCGCCCATCCGCAGGGCCTGTTGGCGCATCTCTTCCGGGTCCTTGTGGACATCGTCCCAACCGTCGCCGAGGTCGGTCTCAAAATTATAAAGGCAGACCAAACGCCCCTGATAGATCAGCCCAAAACCCTGTGCGGGCTTGCCGTCGTGCTGATGGACCTTGGGCATTCCGTTGCGAAAATCGAATTTTTGATGGTAAATAGGGTGCGAAAAAGGCAGTTCGACCAGTTCAAGTTCGGGAAAAACTTTTTTCATCGCGGGCCGCACGAACGGGTCGAGGCCAAAATCGTCGTTCAAAAAAAGGAAGCCGCCGCCCGCCAAATACGCCCGCAGGTTCCGCGCCTCCATGTCCGAGAACACGATATTTCCATGCCCGGTCGCATAAATGAACGGGTAGTTGAACAGCTCCGCGCTCCCCGGTTCGACCGTCCCGAACTCGGTATCGAGGTTGGTGCCGAGGTTTTTGTTGCAAAAAAGGGCAAGGTTGTGCAGCGAGTGGACATCGTTGTACCAATCGCCGCCGCCGTTGTATTTTAGGAGGCCAAATTTGAGCGTCGGCGCGGGCGCGAAACTGATGAGGCCGATGAGCGTGACGATTGAAAAAATGAATGGTTTCATAAATCAGTTTCGAGTTTCTAAATTCGGGTTTTCACTTTTTGCAAAATAAACTTCCCAACTTCCTCGCCCTGCGCCAATCCCGCGTCGCAGCCCGATCGAAAGTGGATGCCGCCAAAAAGCCGGCTCTCGCCCGCCTGTTTGGATGCCTCGCGAAACGATTTAAAAGGCCGTGCGGGTATGTTGAACTCCATTTCCGTCGAGTCAATGAACGCAAAATTTTCCCCAAAAAGCGAGGTCAGGACCGTCGCCGAGGCCATGGTGATGGTCGAGTGGCCGCTCGGGTGTTCCGGGAAGGGCGGCGTCTGGATCAGCGGCTGCCACGCCGGGTCGATATATTGGTTGATATAGGTTTCCGGGCGGAGCAAATTGAGCCGATATTTCTCGTTCCAACAGGAAATGAACCCGTCGATCAGCGCGAGCGACGTATAAACATATGCCTCGGCAGATTCGATGGGGCTTTTTTTCGCCTTGCGGCAGGCCTGTCCGGCAATGTTCATCCAATGGCCGCCGGGGCTGATCTTTTTGCGGGCGAAGGTGACGTGGCCGCTTACCTCGGTCGCGAACGGGTTGTCGTCCCAAAACCAGGCGATGGCGATCTGTTCCTCGGTCAGGTTTTTCCCGATTTCGCGGGTCTCGTCGGCGAGTTTATAGAAAGCGGATTTTTTGTCCGTCGAAAACGGCGGCGGCTGGATGGACTTGAACTGTGCCGACGAATCGATCACCCAGGGCCTGATCTTGCCCCAATGCGGCTCGACCGCGTCGGCATATTGTGGCGGCGTCGGTTTCCATCGCGAAACGATTTCGGGCATGATGGAAAATTTTGGGGCCGACCGCAGCTGTGCATAATTGTCCTTTTTTGACCAAGCGAGGATATGTTTCGCGACGGCCGCGCCAAAATCCACGGAGCGTTTGTGGACATCGCTGGGCATGTTCATTTTTTTGAAATCGCCGAAGATCTCGTCCTCCAGATCGCTCACGTCGCCCTCCGAAAAAACGAGCGCCTTGCCGACGGTCAATTGCGCGACCGTCGAGGCGAGGGTGTAGCAATAATCCTTCCCGGCCTCCGGTTGCGGCCCTTTTTCGAGGCCATGAAGTTGCCCGGCGAGGCTTTGGTGGCCCGCGCTCCCCGGCACCATCGCCTCATAGCCCGCGATGGCGGAATAGGCATAGATCCGCGCCGAAATGGGCGGCGGAAAAATATCGTGGCGGATGATATCGGTCAGTTTTTTGATGCCCGCATGGGTGAACTCGGCGTTTTGGCTCTGGGTCTTGTAGGCATCGGATTTGCAGCCCGCGGCAAAAAAGCAGCTCACGGCGATGGCCATAAGGGCGGCGAGTTGGACGTTTTTCTTCATTTCAATGGATCGAGAAATTGCGTTTTAAAAGCCCGGCGAAGGTAAAAATGCCGCGTCCCTTGTTTCTCTTATTACCAAAAACTTAAACCAGCCCGCCCAGTAAAATGATGGGTCAATCCGGTTTTTTGTAAAAATCGCCGATCGAATTGGTGAGAAAGCGCGGTTGCCCCATTTGTTCGGCCATGTTTTTGGCCATGGCCGGGCTGTTGCGGGACATCAAAACGAGGCACGCGCGCGGCGCGGCCAAACTGTCGCCCATGCCCAAAAAACGCTGGTCGAGCGGGGCGCAAAATGCGCCGAGGAACGGCTTGACCGATTTCAGGAATTTTTTGCCCGTCATTTTTGACCCCTCGACCAGGTTGTAAGGGCTTTGTTTTGCATCAAAAATCCGCAAAAGCTCCACCGCGGAGACCGTGTGGCCAAGCTCGCCGGGGACAAAATCGAGCGCGGCATCGCAGACCGACCACCGTTGCACCTCTTTCAGCCATGCCTCGACGACCACTTTTTGGCTCGACGGGTCGCCTTTTTTTTGCAAAAAAACCAACCGTGCGGGGACGTAATTCGCGGTCAGGCAGCCGGCCAAAATGGAGGCCAGGTCCGTCGGGCCCAACATTTCGCCCCGTTTTGCTGCGCGAAAAAGGAGCAGCGGGTTGCGACGGCTTGGGTCATTTTCGGCCCGTTTGGGATCGATCTTTATCAAAAAGTGGAGGCGGTGGGTAATGGCCTTCATTTTTTCGAGGTCGGAACTGTTCGGTTGGAGGATGGAATCGAGCCGCGCCGCTGCCGCCAGTTCGACCAAAACGGGCGCGGCGGCGGGCGAAAACTGGAACGCGTGCGCACCCGTGCCGGGCGATGGAAACTCGTCAAAGCCGAGGTCGTGGATCCAGTTGGATTGGGCGGCGAGCGACGGGGCGGCAAAAACGAGCGCGGCAAGGAGGGCGAAGGCCGTATGTTTTTTTTTCATTCGATCGGGCAATTTGGGCGTTGAGAAATTTAGGGGTTTTTAAACCGTGAACAACTTTTTTAACACATATAGGACTTTCGCAGAACAGTATATTGACCCGGCAATTGCCGTCGCGCTATCTATTTTTTGATTTACGAGATACGATTTACGAGATACGATATTTGATTTTTCGCGCTATCGACAACCCATTCAGGGCCGGGAGCGCGAAAAATCAAATATCGTATCTCGTAAATC
>JANOQP010000995.1:0-1789 GCA_031414895.1 Saprospirales bacterium | reverse complement strand
CATGAATTCTAAATCGTTGATAATCAGCCTGTTGACCTGCTTTTTTATGACCGATATGATGGCTCAACGGGCTGTGAACGCCATTTTTCGCGAGTACAAAAGGAGCGGTACAGAGCGGTTCCATTTCATTGTGCCGGGTGCGGTTTTTAAGGTCGGCAGCCTTTTCGGGCGCGACCGGACGGAGCGGCGGCTCATCCGCTCGGTTCATTCGACCCGGATTTTGGTCATCGAAAACGGCAGTCCAGTCACGCCCGGAGATATGCAGAAAATGTTGCGCCGTGCCGAAAACTCGGGCGTCGAACCGCTCATCGAAGTACGCGACGGCAGCAAAACACATATCGCCATCGCAGCAAAGGAAAAAAACGGGAAAATTCGCCGCCTTTTGGTGGCCGTCCGCGACGGCGATGAGTTCGTTTTGATCAGGATCAAAGGCCGGATCCGCATCGAGGACATCAACAAGTTGATCCAAAAAGCGGGCAAAAGATCGGACATAAAATTGCCGAAACTGCCCATCCCCGTTCCGAAAACGGAGGAAGGGCCGCAGGTCTAAAATTCAAATTCAACCTCAAAGTTTCCCCAAAAAAAACAGCAGCACATCCCTCGCCGATTGGTCGGGTATTTCTTCCTGCGGCAAATGGCCGACGCCGTTGTAGATCCTCAAAATGGATTTTCGGATGTCCTTGTGGAACAAATAGGCGTGGCCGGTCGGCACCTGTGTGTCCTCCGCGCCCCATAAAATGAGTGTCGGGACGGCAATTTTTTTCATTTGTTCGGTGGGTGGGTGGTTGTCCGCGACTCGGATCCGGTCGGCCCATGCGGCACGGTTTCCGGCACGGAGAAAAAGGTCGAATTCGCGGTCCACAATGCTGTCTGAGACCGCCTCGTCGTTTGCCCAAAGCCCCTCCAAACGGGCGCGAAAAAGGCTTTTTGGCGTTATTTTTTCGGCAATTTCGCCCAAAATGGGCAACTGCACCAGCCAACTGCCGAGCGAACGCGGCCTGTCGTTCGGATATCCAAAGGCATCGATAAGGACCAATTTTTCGACCATTTCCGGGTGGTCGGCGGCGTAAAAAGCGGCAATTTGGCCGCCCAATCCGTTGCCAACAAGCTGCACGTTTTTGAGGCCGAGCGAGTCCATGAATTTCTCCAAAAAAACGAGATAGGCAAACGTGCTGTACGAGCCGCGCATGTTCGGCCCAGTAAGGCCAAAACCGGGCAGGTCGAGGCTGACCACCCGATGATCGGCGGCCAAAATGGGGGTCCATTTGGCCCAAGTTTGGAGCGAACCGGCATCGCTGTGGAGCATCAAAATGGTTTTTTGCCCCTGCCCACTTTTCCTGAAATGGACCATCGTTCCGTCTATATCGACCGTTTTTGAATCGGCAAATTTGTATTTTTCAAAAAGCGTTTCAGCCGGTATGTCAGCGTGGAAATTGGCGATGCACCAGCCCGTTCCTAGCGCGAACAGCCCAAAACGGATGATGCCCCAAAGGTTGAAATTGGGTGGCATTGGCAGGCGGATGCGGCGGCGGGCGGGCGTTTTCTGGGCGGTGTCCGTGTTCTCCATATATTAAATCATTGTGCAGGCAGCATTGGTGTGACCCATTTTTTCCAAAATGAAACAGGGTTGGCCTATTTTGAGTCAGGCTTCAATCAACAAGAACTGGGGGCATTTGTTGAAAAAGGATTATTGAATGGGCATTATTACCGGCTCACGCTGTTTTCTGCACAATGGGGCCCCGGCTTTTCAATTTTGAACCAACTTGGTTATGGAAAATTTGGCAAAAAG
>JANOQP010000994.1:0-7181 GCA_031414895.1 Saprospirales bacterium | reverse complement strand
CCATCAGGGCTGCTATTCTTGACCTTCAAAAAGCAGAAAGAGGGTTGTCTTTAAGAAAGTGATTAAGAAGCGTGCGCAATTGCGTTTCGATGCACAAGAGTATGACCGTCCAAACTTTTGACGGGGTCGTTTTGGCGCACTTGCGTGACGGATGAAAGGGCAAACACAATCGATGTTTTTATCAATAAAAAACTACCCAAAAGGGCGCGACAATTTGGCAGTCGCAAACCCGCTGGCATATCGTTTGACATTGATATGCGGACTTTTCTATTCAAAATTTCACTAAAATCATTCTGAAAATGCAACGCGGAACCATAGCCGTCCAGACGGAGAACATCTTCCCCATCATCAAGAAATTCCTTTACAGCGATCACGAGATCTTCCTCCGCGAACTGGTCTCAAACGCGGTGGACGCGACGACAAAGCTCCGGGTCTTTGCAAACCGGGGGCAGTTCGGGGGCGAACTGGGCGACGACCGGATTTCCATTACAATAAATAATGTGGATAAAACGCTGACAATCAGCGATAAAGGCATCGGAATGACCGAAGATGAGGTGCTGAAATACCTCAACCAGATCGCCTTTTCGAGCGCGACCGAGTTCCTCGAAACCTATAAAGACAGCGGGATAATCGGCCATTTTGGACTCGGTTTTTACTCCGCTTTCATGGTTGCCGACAAGGTTGAGGTGGTCACGCGGTCGTTCAAGGAGGGCGCCGATACCGTCAAATGGTCTTGCGATGGCAGCCCCGAATATACGCTCGAAAAAGTGGCCGACCGTGACAGAGGGACGGACGTGATTTTGCACATTTCGGAGGAAAGCTCGGAGTTCCTCGACAAGATGCGGATCGAGGGTTTGTTGGAAAAATACTGCAAATTCTTGCCCGTGCCAATCCAATTTGGCACAAAAACCGAATATGTAGAGGACGCAGAATCAACAGATGAGCCAAAAAAGGACAAAGAAATTGAGGTCGAGAACATCATCAACGCCCATTCGCCGATCTGGAAAAAACAGCCCGCCGAACTGACCGAGGCAGATTACAAATCTTTTTACCGCCTCCTCTATCCGATGTCCCCCGAGCCGGAATTTTGGATCCACCTCAATATCGACTACCCGTTCAACCTCACGGGCGTGCTTTATTTCCCGAAAGTGCAGGGCCAGTTCGAGTTCCAAAAAAACAAGATCCAACTTTACTCGAACCAGGTTTTCGTCACCGACGATTGCCGCGACATCGTCCCGGAATGGCTCATGCTGCTGCACGGCGTGATCGATTCGCCCGATATTCCGCTCAACGTCTCGCGTTCGTACCTCCAAGCGGACGGGAACGTGAAAAAAATCACCGGCTATATCACCAAAAAAGTGGGCGACAAACTGGCCGAACTGTTCAAGGCCGACCGCGCCAATTTTGAATCGAAGTGGAAAGACCTCGGTGTTTTTATCAAGTTCGGGACGATCCAGGACGAAAAATTTGCCGATCGGAGCAATGAATTTATTTTGCTTAAAAGTACGGAAGGGAAATTTTTCACCGCCGAAGAATACAAAGCCCATATCAAAGAGAACCAAACTGACAAGCACGGCAAACAAGTTTGCATTTACACAAATGACCCTGCCAGCCAGCACAGCCAGATAAAATCCGCCCAATCGCGCGGCTACGATGTCCTCGAAATGAGCGAACCGCTCCTCGATGGCCATTTAATGCAGCACCTCGAATATCGGGCGAAAACCGATTTCCTGTTCGTCCGCGTGGACTCCGATACGGTCGATAACCTTGTGCAAAAAGACACCAAAATCGAGTCCGTCCTTTCCGAAAAAGAGCAAGGATCGGTCAAAAACCTGTTCATGGGAATCGTCACCGAGAAGGGCGCGCAGGTCGAGTTGAAGGCACTTTCGCCCGAGGACCAACCCGTCGTCATCACCCGCCCGGAGTTTTTGCGGCGCATGAAAGAGATGCAACAAATGCAACAAATGGGCGGCATGGGCATGGACATGTTCGACAGTTACCAAGTAGTCGTCAATTCAAACCACCCCATTGTCGCGCAAAAACTGGCCGCCGAGACCGACGAAGCCGCCAAAAAAGACCTCGCCAGCTATCTTTTCCAACTTGCGCTGCTCAATCAGGGGATGTTGAAAGGGGACAAATTGACGGATTTTGTCAATCGGTCGATTGCTTTTTTGAAATAAACGCCCATCAAAATTCACTCGTCCATCTGGTTCGTGATCCGCTGCACGAGCTTGAATTCATTGAAAAAAGTCTTCGCCACGACCCGCCCGACCGTGTACGTTGGGATGGCCAAGACCATGCCCAGCACGCCGCCGAGCTTCGCGCCGACCATGATCACGATGAAGATTTCGAGCGGGTGCGCGGCGACCGATTTTGAGAAGATCATCGGTTGCAGGAGCAGGTTGTCGATGGATTGCGCGATGCCGAACGCGATGCCGACCTTCACCAAGAGCGGAAATACCTGCCCGTAAAAATCGCCATCGAGGCTCGACGAGATGGTGATGAACGCGCCAAAAACGAAGCCCAAGATCGGCCCGACATACGGGATCACGTTCACGAGGCCGCCGAACGAACCGATCAGCAGCGCACTTTCAACCCCCATCAGCCACAAAAGCAAGCTCACGATGCTGAAAAAACCGAACATTTGGCCCAAAAGCCCGCCAAAATAGCGCGTCAGCATCACTTTTGACGCGTTCACCGCGTGGATCACCTTGTCTTCCGAGTTGGTCGGGACGAGTGCGTGGAGCAGGTTGGTGAACAGGTTTTTTTCGCGGAGGAAAAAGAAAAGGATGAAGACCGTGGACGTGAAGGTGACGACCACGTTGCCCGCCGTGGCGACCGCGCCGCGCACATAATCGCTCACGAGGTTGGGCGAAAAATATTTTTGCAACAGCTCCTGCACCTTTGAGGCGAGCGTTTCCCCGCCCCGCAAAATGCCCGTTTTATGGAGCTGGTCGTTGGCCGTTTGGAGCGGTGTTTCGAGTTTTTGGCCGAGTTCCTCATAGTTGAGTTCGGTCAAATGACGGCCTTGCTCCACAATTTGGGGCACGAAAATGACCAAAATCAACCCAAAAACAGTGAAAAAAGTAAAGATCGTCAAGGTTGCCGCTGTCGATGGCCCCATCTGCAGCGACTTGAACCGGATCCTTTTTTGGAAAAAATCCATGATCGGCTCCCCGATCATCGAGAGCACCCAGGCCAGCAAAACGTAGCCAACGATGTCGCTGAAATACCAGCAAAGGAGGCCCAAAATGGCGATGCCGATGCCGAGGGCGATGTTGCGTGTGGTCATTTTTTAAAGTTTTTTCAACAGGTCTGGCAATTGGCGGAGCGCGGCCAGTTCGCGGTATTTCGTGCGCGTGTCGTCTGCCGGATAGCCGAAATAGGTGCGCCCGGCGGGCAGGTTTTTCGACACGCCGGACTTGGCCAAAAGCACCGCGCCGTCGCCAATTTCGAGGTTCTGCGCGATGCCGACCTGCCCAAATATCACCACGTTGTCGCCGACGACCGTGTTGCCTCCGATGCCGACCTGCGCGGCGAGAAGGCAGTTTTTTCCGATTTTCACCTCATGCCCAAGATGGATTTGGGCATCGAGTTTCGAGCCCTCACCAACAATCGTATCGCCCGTCACGCCTTTCGCAATGGTGCAGCCGGGGCCAATTTCGACCTGGTTTTCGATGATCGTCCGGCCACCGCTGCGCCATTTTTCAAAACTTCCGTCGGCTCTTTTTTTGAAGTAAAATGCGTCCGCGCCGATGCTCGAATTGGGCCCTACAAAACAATCATCGCCGATGAAAGTATGCTCTCCGATGACGGAATTGGCCGAAATGACGGTATTTTTTCCAATTTTTACATGATTTGAAATCACCACGCCCGGTTCGATGATGGCCGTTGGGTCGATTTCCGAACGAAAATCGATTGGCGAAACCATCCGTTCGACGGGGCGAAAACGCCGCACCAAACCATCAAAGGCCGCGAACGGGTCGGCACAAACGAGGACGCATTTTCCCGTTGGCACGTCCACTTTTTCGTTCAACAAAATAACGGTCGCCGCCGAGCCGAGGCTTTTTTCAAAATATTTTTGGACATCCGAAAAGGTCACGTCCCCCGGTTCGACCTGATGGACCTCGTTGATGCCGGTGGCCAAAATATTCGCATCGCCGAGCAGTTCCGCGCCGAGCCAATCGGCCAGCGTCCGGACGGGGATGGGTTGTGGAAATTTCATGCGGTGAAAATAGTTGGCCGCGCACAAAAAAGGCCATTTCAACAACTGCTGAAATGGCCCGATCTTGTTTTGGTAAAAGCTTTTGCCCGAATTGGATCTGCTGTGCAATACCGAAGGGATTACTCGGCCACGACAGGCCGGATTATAATTTGAAGGCGGATAAGATCCACTGCGACAAAGGTAGTTTTCCCACTGATATAGATTGTTTTACGAAACTGAAATATTGATATGTTTGGTCGGGAGATGGGCAATTGGCATAGTTCGAAGGGTTATTTTTTCCTAAAAAAATGGGCCTTGTGGCGGGTTTCCCCATCCTCGTCAAACCAGTCGAAAGTATCTTTTTCGGGTCGGACGATCCGCAAAATTTGGCTGTCGAACGGGTTCGTATGTTTAAAAAAAAGTACCGAGAGCGTGCCGGGATTGTCCGATTGAATAGAAAAAATTTCCCCATTTTCTTTATAAAAAAGGGAATCGTTCCGCTGAAAAAATGCGTTCGGGGAAACCGCGACCTTGATGTTTTTTTCAAAAACAAAACCACCGCTCGCGAGGGTCGAATCGTTTTCCCAATCCCATTTTGTCGAAAATTTTTCGCCCTCGGCATGGCCGCGCCAAAGTCCGTCAAGCCAGCCCAATTCATTGAAAATCAATGGCTTAGGCGAAATTTTTGTCCGGTGGTTTTTCACAAAATACCAACCGGCCAGCCCTGCCAAGATCAACAGTGCGACCGTCAAAGCGACCACGCCAGGCTGCAAAAAACGGATCCGCCGCGTCCGCCGACGCTCGGCCCGGCGGTCCTCGAGTCGTTTTTCGAGCCGCTGCCAAAGATCTTTCGAGGGCGTGTCTTTCGGCTCATCGAAGGCCTCGCGAAAAAGCTCGTCGAGCGATTTTTTGCTCATTTGTCGGGTGCGATTTTCAGGTTTTTTTTGAGCCGCTCGGCAAGGCGTTGGCGGGCGAGAATAAGTTGGCTTTTCGAGGTGTTGATGCTGATCTGGAGCGCGTCTGCGATCTCGTGGTGCTTCATCCCGTCGATCACGAAAAGGTTGAAAACGGTTCGGCAGCCGGGCGGCAGCTCCTCCAAAAGTGCCAAGATTTCACGCGCCGAAAGCTCCGCCTCGATGCTGAAACCGTCGGCCCTGTCCTCGAGCCGCGCTTCCTCGACCGGGAAATGGAACGGCTGTCGCGCCCGCAGCATCATGAGCGATTCGTTGACCATAATGCGTCGCACCCAACCCTCGAAACTGCCCGTGCCCTCGAATTTTTCTATGAGTGTCATCGCTTTGAAAAAACCATTGAGCAATGCCTCCTCTGCCTCCTCGCGGCGGTTCAAATAGCGTCGGCAAACATGAAAAAACAGCCCCGAATAATGGTCGTAAAGCCATTTTTGGGCCGCTTTGTCCTGTTGCCGGAGCCGCAAAATGAGGTCTTGTTCGTTCACGCGAGGCGAAATTATTTTCGGGTTTTTTAAAAACGAAAGATGCGCGCACGTCGGTTTTTGGCGGTTTCGGAATCGCAAATTTCCATTTTTGCTTTGCAAAACATCGGCAACTCGCTTTTTTTTCTTTTGGAAAAAAAATATCCCACGAAACATGGTGTGGCTAAAAAAAGAATTCAGCTATATTTGAAAACCCAAAACACCTATTTCGCCAAATAGACAGATAACATCACTCTCACCTTTTTAAAACAGATGACCATGTTCAGCGTCCGACAATTGTTGCAAAACAAGCCCGTGAACCAAATCTATACCATCGGCAGCCAAAATACAGTCATGGATGCGCTCGAACTGATGGCCGCCCGGAACTGCGGTGCGCTACTCGTCATCGACGACGAGCGGCTGGTCGGCATTTTTTCGGAGCGCGATTATGCGCGAAAAGGGATCCTTCAAGGCCGAAAAGCGAAGTCCACATCCGTGCACGAGGTGATGACCTCCGGTGTTTTCACGGTCACGCCGCAGCAGGACATCGAGGATTGCATGCGGATGATGTCGAGCAAAAAAATCAGGCACCTACCCGTGATGGACGGCAATTCGGTCGTCGGCGTGCTGTCGATCGGCGATATCGTCACGGCGGTAATCACTGAACAAAAGGGGCGGATCGAGTCGCTCGAACAGTATATCACTGGGTACTGATTGTTGAAAACCTTTGGTCAAAACCCAGTTTTTATAACCCAACCACCTTTTTTTGGGATGAAAACCGCCCCTTGTCCCCTCGTTTTTCTTGCCTTTATTTTCACAAAAATCGCCTCCGCGCAAACAGCCGACCCGTTTTTGGAAAACTGCCGCAGCCTCGCCCTCGCCACTGCGACCACTGCAATCCCCGGCGAACCGGGCATGACGAGCAACCCGGCCAGTCTTGCTTTTTTTGTGAAAAAAAACGCCATTTCCGCGACCGCTGCCACCCCGTATTTATTGGCAAAATGGAAAAAACTCAACCTTGCGGCTGCCATCCCGCTCGGCCAGAACGGGCATCTTTCGGCATCGATTTCCCGCTCTGGCATCCCGGATTTTTTTACGACAAATTTTAGGGTCGCCTACGGAAGGGAACTGACCCCGCGCCTCGGCGTGGGTACAACGGCCGATTTTTCGGGCATCCGAGCAGGCGAATATGGGCGGACTTCTGCCGTTTCCGCCGGGATTGGGCTGCTTTGGAGGCCGAAAGACCCCTATTGTTTCGGTTTTTCAATCCAAAACCCGACCGCGACAGGCTGGAAAACGGGCGAGGACCGCTCGCCGATTTTTCGTTGGGGCGCAATGATTGTGGCCAACCCGTTCGTGAACACCGTTTTTGAGATCGAGAAAAAACTGGCCTCGCCCGTCAATTTCAAGGGCGGGCTGGAATATTCGATCTTGAAAAAAATCACCCTGCGGTCGGGCATCCGGAGCGGGCCTTTTCGTTGGGCCTTTGGGTAGGCCGCTCAAACTGGCATAACCTTCTTGCATTTTTTAAAGAACAAATTTCTT
>JANOQP010000993.1:0-6567 GCA_031414895.1 Saprospirales bacterium | reverse complement strand
CCGGTGAACAATCCATTTGAGGTCTCGGTCGTCCAAGTTTCGTCCGTTTTCCCTTCTCTCGATTGGATGCAGGTTTCCAACAACAGAATCGACTTCGTTGGCGACGCAAACACAGGGATAGTGGGCATGGAGCTGTCCCCGCAGTTGGTTGGCAGCGGATACCGAATCTTGAACAATCAGATTTCGTGCAATACCCTTTCCAATGGGACTGGGTATCAGGTTGGCATCCATATGTTCGATGGGGTATTGTCCCCCGGCCATGTGATCAGCAACAACGATATGATCGGCACGGGCAATATTGAAGGAAACGACCATGCCATTGGCGTTGAAAGAAGCCAAGGCGTCTCGGTCTGTGGCAATTTTGTGGATAGGTTCACTGTAGGCCTGTCCTTCTCCGGCAACAGCGACAATGCTGATATCCTGTCCAACACCATCGGCGCGCATAGGTTTCGGGGCCTGTCAGTCGACAGGTGGTTCAACAACATTCTCGGCGTCGTCGGGCCACAATCCCTCAAAAACAACCGATGGTCGAGCAATCAGGCGGACTATCCCGCCCTCGCTGCATTCCTTGATGGGGATGAAGCATTGTCAACCTTTTTTGTAACCAACCTTAACGACGTGACCGAAGCGCCCCCAAAGCGCGAAGTCTTCAATGACCCGCTGGGCACGATGAGCTGGTTTCAGGCCTTATCCGGCAGTTTAGGGGATTGCCCACCAACGATAATTGCCCTAAACCCCGAAATCACCCCATTTTTAAGGGGGATATTGAAATCCAACAATGCGGGAATGGGGCAACAAGAGTTGTTCGAGTACCGAAAACAGGCGTTCGAGCGACTGTTGGAAAATCCTTCTTGGCAGTCGAGCGATGTGGACGCAGCCAGTTTTTGGACAACTTTCTCCGGCACGAACATCGAGAAATTCGCGAAAGTCCAATTTGGCATCCGCCATTCCGTGGACGGGATAAACAGCCTTCAACAAGGGCTGGAAACTATCCGCACCAGTCGAAACCTCTTGGCCGCAGAAGTCGAGGCTTTGGAATCGGGCATTGACGAAAATGCGGCAACCGACCAGTTTTTTGACGACAAACAGGCCAAACTGGTGCAAATGGCAGCCCTGAACGATCAGGCGATTGGCCGCAAGTCCCAAATCAGGGACACGGTAAATGCCGCGCTTGCCCAAGTTGAGGCATTCAACAGTGCAATTGTCCCGGCCAATAGCTGGGAGACCGCCGAAAAATCGGTCAATGCCCTGCGGATCAAGTTGATCAGCGGGAACGACCTTTCCCAATCGGACGAAACGGCTTTGGAAAACATCATTTCGGCCGATTTTGGCATTGCCGGGTTTGCCCAATTGGCCGCGCCGAGCCTTTTGCCGGCCTGCAAACGGCTTTTCCTGAACGAATCCCGGAGGTACAGCCAGGAACAACCGCATCCGAAAATCGGGCGGCCCGAAAAGGGCACAGCCTTGCAAATGGACATCAGCCCGAACCCGGTTTCGGGCCAATTGACCGTTGGTTTTTCGGCCCCGGTTTCGGGGAAAGTCCGGGTAACCTCGGTCTCGGGCGCAGTCTTGTTCGAATCGGAGGTTGATGCCGACCAGTTCCTCGCTGTTGATGCGAGCCTGTTTCCGCCCGGTCTTTGTATTTTGACCGTGTTTTCCGAAGGCAAGCCTTCTGTTTCCCAAAAATTTGTCGTTTCTCACTAAAATTTAGGGCAGCCAGTACCTGTGTTGGGTATTGGCTGCCCACTTTTTTCCTATGAAGTACCTACATATACTATTATGGGGGCTATTCCCATTTTGGGCAACCGCCCAAGCCAAGCACGACCATATTTGGATGACCGGATATGGCGGCAACTTTCCGGACGAATTTTTCGGGGGGTCAAAAATCGACTTCAACAAGACGCCACCCGAGGTTTCCTACTATTATCAACCAGCCGATTTTGGTTTTAAGGAAAGTGCAGTCATCGCATCAAAAGATGGAGAACTGATCCTATATTCGGATGGCTGCTCCATTGCCAACAGGGAACACGAGACCATGGAGAACGGTGACAGCATCAACATAGGCTCGTTTTTTTTGTCCAACTGCGGCCAATCGATTGGCTACCCAGCGCGGCAGGCCATGGTTGCACTGCCCGACCCCAACGATTCAAGCGGGTACTTCTTGGTCCACGCCCGCAAAATTGTAGACCCGATTATCGTTGGCGAACTTATGGTTTCGACTGTTCGGTTTGATTCTGCGCACCCATCGGGGCGGGTTGTTGAAAAAAATTTTCCCATATCCCCAATCGACACTTTTGCAGAGCAATTGACCGCTGTCCGCCATGGCAATGGCCGCGACTGGTGGATTGTCCAGCCACACAATCAAGGAAACGAAATCTGGTCGATATTGCTCTCGCCACAGGGTTTCAGCCCGCCAAAATCCCAACGTATCGGCCACGAACAATCGGAAAAATACTGGGCTGGACAGACAGGGTTTTCGCCCGATGGCAGAAAGTTCATTCGTGCCAACCCGTTCAATGGCATCGATATTTTCAATTTCGACAGGTGCACGGGCGAGTTTTCCAACCCGGTCTATATCCCGATAACGGGGGACACCGTGTTTTCCTGTGGCGTGGCCGTCTCGCCAAACAACCGCTTTCTTTTCGTTGCCCAATCGAGGGTTTTGGTTCAATACGACCTCACAGCTCTTGACATCGAGGCCACCCGGGCCGTGGTCTCGTTTCTGCCCGAACAAGGGCCGGGAAAACCTTTCTATTTCATGCTGATGCTCGCCCCGGACGGAAAAATCTATGGGGTGGCCGGCACCACCATGTTTTACCATATTATCCACGACCCCAACCAAAAGGGCGTGGCTTGTAATGTCCAACCAAGTGGACTAGAACTGCCTACTTACTGCGGTTTTTCAATCCCAAACATGGTGCATTACCGCTTACTTGACTTGCCCGGAAGCCCTTGCGATTCGCTTGGTATCAATGCACCTGTTGGGGCGCAAATCTTGAATGATACCGAAAATGAGCCCTCCACCAGCCCCAACCCGGTCTCCGATGCATGGAACCTCTATTTTGCCCACCCGCCCGAAAGGGATTCAGAATTGCGCTTCTTCGATGTGGGCGGGCGGCTGGTCTTTTCCGAAAAAATACGGGCGGAGACGACCGTCGGGCAGGTCTCGCTTGGGGCTTTGCCGAATGGGCTGTTTGTTTGGCAGCTCTCGCAGAAAGGGGTTTTGTTGAAAACCGGACGGGTTGTTAAGGTTGAGTGAGCTTGTTTTAGCTCAAAAAAATGGTAAAACCTGGAATATCAGTTCAATTGCCCCGATGCCCTGGTTTTCATGAGCTCAATATTTTTTGATTGTTTTTTCACCAAAATCAGGATTTTCCACAAAAAAACAGTCCTTCGCCCTGCCCACATGACCGTCATTAATCAATCAAATTAACCGTAAATCGGCACATGGCAACATCCCCTTTTTTGGGCGAGCTAATCGGCACGATCACGCTCATTTTGCTCGGCAACGGCGTCGTCGCCAACGTACTCCTCGCCCGCTCGAAGGGCCACAACGGCGGATGGATGGTCATTGCGACCGGCTGGGGCATCGCGGTGATGGTCGGCATTTTCGTCGCGCAAAAATTCGGCTCGCCCGGCGCGCACCTCAACCCCGCCGTGACCCTCGCGCTGGCCGTCAAATCGGGCGATTGGGCCAACGTCGGCCCATTTATCGCAGCGCAAATGCTCGGCGCGATCATCGGCGCGACGCTCGTTTGGCTCCATTACTTCCCCCATTGGGCCGAAACGCGCGAACAGGAAATCAAACTGGCCTGTTTCTGCAACTCGCCCGCCATCCCGAACCAAACTGCCAACCTCATCAGCGAGATCATCGGCACGATGGTGCTGGTCATCGGCGTGATCTCGCTTTATTCGACCGAAAAATCGGGTCTCTCGCCCGTGCTGGTCGGCCTCCTCGTCTGGGGCATCGGCCTCTCGCTCGGCGGCCCGACGGGCTACGCAATCAACCCCGCGCGCGACCTCGGCCCGCGCATCGCCCATGCCATTTTGCCGATTGCCGGAAAGGGCAACAGCGATTGGGGCTATGCCTGGATCCCCGTTTTCGGCCCTGTCATCGGCGGTTTGATTGCGGGCGGGATTTTGGCGATTTTCGGTTTTTGATTGATGAAACCTTCCATTTCCGCTGAAATAACCCGTTTCGACGGCCTTCTTTTTGAAAAAACCACCGACCAGCTTGCGGCGGAAGAGCCCCTCGAAATCGCCCTTGCGTTCGGCGAAACCACCAACCGCCAGCGAAAAACGCTCGCCGTCACGATGCGCACGCCCGGCCACGACCGCGAACTGGCCGCCGGGTTTTTGTTCACCGAGAAACTGATCGGGGCGGCGGCGGACATCCTTTCCACCCGTTTTTTGGGAGAAAACAGCTTGCTCGTCGAGCTTCGCCCCGGCCTCAATTTTGATGCGGCGCGGCTCGAACGGCATTTTTACACGACTTCGAGTTGTGGAATTTGTGGAAAAGGCTCGCTCGAACTGGTCGAGGTCGCGCCCAATTTTTTCCCAAAAAAAGACCTGCCGCGCCTCTCCCCCACCCTATTGAACGGTCTGCCGGAAAAACTTTTGGTCGCGCAAAACCTCTTTTCGGCCACCGGGGGCATCCACGCGGCCGCACTTTTTGATGAATTTGGGAAAATTTTGAGCCTCCACGAGGATATTGGGCGGCACAATGCGCTCGATAAACTGCTCGGTGCTGCCCTTTTTTCGGGAAAAATGCCGCTCCGCGACCATATAGTTTTGGTCAGCGGGCGCGCCGGGTTTGAACTGGTGCAAAAAGCGGCAATGGCGGGCCTGCCCATTTTGGCGGCGGTCGGCGCACCGTCGAGCCTTTCGGTCGAGCTGGCAGCGGCGCACGGGATGACGCTGGTGGGTTTTTTGCGCGACGGGCGGTTCAATGTTTATTCGGAAATGGGGCGGGTTTTAGTTTGAAGTTTAATATTTTTGGACAAAATTTTCCGACCATGAAAAAATTGCTGCTACTCTCGTCTGCCTTGTTTTTTCTTTCAACCTGCGACCGTTCATCAAAAGAAGAGATACCAATCGAGCCTCCTCAACCCGCGCCCGAAAGCCTAAAAGTTGATTTGGATACGCTCTCCGTGGGCAGTTTTGTGGCCGACAAGGACGGGGAAATTGTCCATTGGAAAGCCGATGGCTACATTTTCACCGACTTTGGCGCGAACCCCAATGTTTGGCACTTACTTGGCAACAGCGTCGGGATGTACATGCCGGGCAATATCAACTTCATCATGCATGCGCTGCCCTTCAAACCAGCGAAGCTGACCATAAAAAAATTCACGGGCTACTATTTCGGCGGTCATGTGCAATTGACCGATTCAGACATCCACTTTGAAGAGTACGGGATAGACACAAGCAAGATCCACGAGTTCGAAATCGTCCATTTTGACTCAACAAAGATGGAGGCTTCGGGTCGTTTTGAAGCACATTTTGCAATCCAGCCACCAAAATTGCATTATCAAAGCCCCGATTCTATCCATTTTAACAGCGGTTTTTTTAAGGTAAAAATTCAATGACCGCGCGCTTTTTGCGAAACTGACAATAGTAAATTGGTGTCCTACTATTTCAACTTTTCAAAAAAGCCTCCCTCAAAAGCACCAAAATTATCACCCCGATTGCCGCCAAAAGCCACACAACCGCTCCCCTGCCCTGCCCTGATTCGGTCGGTTCTGTGCCAAGTCGCTGTCTGACCTCGGTCAAAATCTCGTGCGCCTCCGGTTCGTTTTCTGTCCGGACGAGGATTTTAACGCCGCCAATTGCATTGGAAAGCAATGGGTCGAGCGACAGCGTTTGGCTGTCCTTCTCAAAATATTCAATGCCCGCATCTTCCAGTTCGATGCGAAAAATGGCCAGTTCCGGGTCGTTTGGGTATGGGTAACTAGTGATTTCGATGAACCGGTCGGGCTGTTCTTGGGCATTTCTCATGTTTGTTCCGTTAAAGTGGCTTAATCCGGGCTCTGCCCGAAAAATCTGGCCGACAGTTGGCGTTGCCAATAAAAAGCCCAAAATGAGCGTAAAACGAAAATAAAACGACCAACCAAAGAGCAGGATTTACGGTTTCAAGTTTTTACTGCAAAACGTAAAACCGTATTTGTGTTTGTGGTTTAGAAAAAATAATTTACTGCAATACTTATTTAAACAAAAACATTTTTCATCAAATAAGTAAATCCATTTTTAAGCTTTTAATTATTTATTCAAATATTTTTTTAAGCAAAACAATTTGCCCGTTTTAAAGCAAAACAATTTTTATTTTTTTAAATAAATAAAGCAATACTTATTTCCGTTTTGCCGCTTTTACGTTTTGCAGTAAATAAAGTAAAACCACTTTTACGTTTTGCAGCAAATATGGTTTGCTGTTTTTAAATTTTCAGGTCTGCGCGGAGCAAATCGATGATATAACTGCGGAGCGTCATCATCTCGGTGAACGATTTGATCTTCGCTCCCTAATATAATGACGCGGGCAGGTCGAGGGTGTGGGAGTGGCGCAGCGCCTGCGCG
>JANOQP010000992.1:0-1999 GCA_031414895.1 Saprospirales bacterium | reverse complement strand
ACCAGAAAACGTGATCGTTTTCGAGTTTTGAGTGTGTTATCTGCCCTTGAAACGTACAAAACACGCGCTTTTTGAGCCGTGCTTTGCAGGCTCCAACTCAATCGAAAGTGCCAATTATTGAACTCGAATTCATCAAAAAGGAATGGCTTGCAGCGGGTTTTGCTGCAAGCCATTCCTTTTTTTGAGCCAAAAAATCAAAGCACCGACATCTCCAAAAACCCGCCCGTCCCCGGATAGTCCGTCGTAAAATGCAGGCCCCGGCTCTCCCGTCGGTGCGTCGCGGAGCGCGAAATGAGGTAGGCGTTTGTGATCAAATTGCGCAGTTCCATGAGTTGCGGGGAGATTATGGCCGATTTGTACAGCTCCTCCGTCTCGGTGTGCAGCAAAAAAAGGCGGTCGAGCGCACGTTTTAGGCGGACGTTCGAGCGGACGATGCCGACGTAATTGGCCATCACTTCTTTCAGTTCCTTGATGCTTTGGGTGATGAGGATCAGCTCTTCCGGCGCGTTTGTCCCCTCGGCGTTCCAATCGGGGATGCCCGTTGTGATGGGCCAGTTTTCGATGTTTTTTTCGATCTCCAAAAAAATGCGGTGGGCAAAAACAAGCCCTTCGAGCAGCGAGTTGGAGGCCAACCGGTTCGCCCCGTGCAGCCCGGTCGAGCTGCATTCGCCTGCGGCAAAAAGGCGATTTATCGAGCTTTTTCCATCTTTATCGACCAAAATCCCGCCACAAGTGTAATGGCAGGCAGGGACGACGGGGATCATTTTGAGCAGCGGGTCGATGCCGATGGAGCAACATTTTTCAAAAATCGTCGGGAAATGGGCGAGAAAATCCTCTTTATTTAAATGCCGGCAATCGAGCCACATGCACTCCTCGCCGCGTTTTTTCATCTCGGCATCTATTGCGCGGGCCACGATGTCGCGGGGGGCGAGCGAACCGCGCGGGTCGTAGTTTTGCATGAATTCTTCCCCCTCTTTTGTCTTCAAAATGCCGCCGAAACCGCGCACCGCCTCGCTGACCAAAAACGACGGGTTTTCGCCCGCCGGGTTGTAGAGCGAGGTCGGATGGAACTGCATGAATTCCATGTTCTCGACGCGCCCTTTTGCCCGATAGACCATTGCGATGCCGTCGCCCGTCGCGATGACCGGGTTGGTCGTGGCCTTATAAACCTGCCCCGCGCCGCCCGTCGCGACGATCGTGCAGCGGGCCAAAATGGTCTCAATTTCGCCCGTTTTTTGGTCAAAGGCATAACATCCGAAACATTCGATGCCCGGCGTGACCCGGATGACCATGTGGCCAAGATGGTGCTGCGTCAATAAATCGAGCGCGAAAACGTGTTCGCGGATGACCAAATTGGGGAATTCCCGCGTTTTTTCGAGCAATGCCCGCTGGATCTCGAAGCCCGTCAAATCTTTGTAGTGCAAAATGCGGTGCTCCGAATGGCCGCCCTCGCGGGCCAGATCGTATTCGTGGCCGCCCTTTTCGAGGTCAAACCGGGCGCCCCATTCGATGAGTTCCCGGACAAGTTTAGGGCCTTCCTCGACCACGACCCGCACGATTTCGGGCTTGCAAAGCCCGTCGCCCGCATCGAGCGTGTCGGCGATATGTTTCTCGAAATTGTCCTTTTCGAGGTCCCAAACGGCGGAAATCCCGCCTTGCGCATAGCGGGTATTGCTTTCCTCGGCCTTTGTTTTTGTCAGGACCAAAATACTTTTTTCGGGAAATCGGCGGGCGGTCTTTATCGCCAATGTCAATCCGGCGATGCCGCAACCGATGATGAGGATGTCGGTTTGGGTGGAATTTTTGTTCATGAAATAAAGCGGGTTTCGGGCCTTCAAACGGAGCGGCGGCGGATGGGTACAACTGTTTTGTAACTGTTTAGCCCAGGCGTGTACCGGCGGCTTTAGCCGCCGTTTCGTGTGAAAATTGGCGGGATTGGATAAATATTGGAGTCACTTCGGCTGCGTTAACCGCCAATTCAGGATGATTTTTGAAGATA
>JANOQP010000991.1:0-10404 GCA_031414895.1 Saprospirales bacterium | reverse complement strand
CAGGTCTTTGACCTGCACATCTTTTATTGCGGGATTGTGCAGGTCAAAGACCTGCGAACAGAACGTTTCGGGTCGCAGACCCTCACGAGCGGGCGTTTCGGGTCGCAGACCCTCACGAGCGTCGGCCAAAGGCTCGACGTTACCGATAAAATTGACGGTCACCCCAGCTTCGGTGATCAAATTTTTGGCCCGCGCCGCCTCGCCCGCCGTGCCGATGATGACGAGGTTTTTGATGCGCGAGCGGCCGATTTTCAGGTTTTTGAACTCGAAAAAATGCAAAACGGCCCGCAGCCCCACCGTCGCCGCGACCGCCCAGACCGCGCCGAGCAAAAGTAAAATCCGCGATGAACGGAACGCCAAATCGAGCATCCCATAAACAGCCAATGCGCCCAAACTGCCGACCGCGAGGCCGCGCAAAAGCCGCCGGAGGTTGTATTTTTCGTCGTAACCGCCGCTCAAAAAGATGCCGCCGAGCCAAAAAAGGAGGTAAAGCGGCAAATTGACTTGCCAAAAAACGCCCGTGAAATGTTCCGGGTTGTTGAAATAGCCGACCGCCCAGCCGTCTTTGAGCAACAAAAGCCCGCTCGAAATGAGCGCGGCATCGAGGAGCGGCAGGCCAATTTTTTGGAAAAAATTGCGCGCCACGGTCATGCCCGCCCGCAGCCAAATGGCCGCTTCGAGACCCGCGATATAAGCCCCCGCCGTGCCGCCGCGAAAATGCTTTTTGGCGAAAATGATCATCGCCCGGTAGAAGACGCGGACGTAGTTCAAAGAGCCTTTTTTGGTGCTTTCTCCCTTATAATGAATGATTTGTGTATCTGAAAAATAGTAATTTTTCCAACCGCCGAGCGTCAAGCGGTAGCTCAAATCAATGTCCTCGCCGTACATAAAAAACGCCTCGTCGAGCAGGCCGACCTCGTCGAGCGCGGCTTTCCGCATCAACATGAAAGCACCGGAAAGCACCTCGACCTCGTGGTTTTCATGCTCCGAAAGATAGCCGAGGTGATAGCGGTTGAAGGTTTTTGAGCGAGGGAAAAGCCGGGCGAGGCCGAAGGTTTTGCAAAAAGCGACCCACGGCGACGGAAAACCGCGCTTCGATTCGGGCAAAAAACGACCGCTGCCGTCGAGCATCCGGATGCCGAGGCCGCCCGCTCGCGGGTTTTTCGACATAAAATCGAGGCATTTTCGGAAAGTGTCCTCCTCAACGAGCGTGTCGGGGTTGAGCAAAAGGACAAATTCGCCCGTCGCCAACCGGATGGCCTGGTTGTTGGCACGCGAAAAACCGGTGTTTTCGGTGTTTTCGATCAAAATAAATTCCGGGAATTGTTCGCGGACAAGCTGCGCAGAGCCGTCGCAAGAGGCATTATCGACCACAAAAACCTCGATTTCGAGGCCCTCGGACGCTTTTTTGACCGAGCGGAGGGCCTGTTCGAGGAAATAGCGGACGTTGAAACTGACGATGACGACCGTCAGTGAATGTGGATTGCGGATTACATATTGCGGATTTAGAAGGAACATCGAGTAGGGTTTTACCGGATCGATTGCTCAAAAATCTTATTGACCTCCCCGAGCGAAATGTCCAAAAGTTCTGCAATTTCATCGGCTCTTTTACCTTTCTTAAAGAGTTTCAGCACGATTTCCGTTTTTGCAAGCTCCTTTCCCTGTTTTGTGGCGTGTGTGATCTTGCCGCGCTCATCCTGTTCGCGCATGGCAAAATAATCGTATTCGTTCAGTTCGTCCTTCGTCCACGAATGTTTGTTCGCGCCCTGATAGGCAGCTTTCAGTCCCTCATCGTCCAAGTTTTCGGGGACGACTGCGAGGTTTTTGGCCTCTTTGATGAAAAAAATCCACTTGTCCGCGACCGCTTCGAGGGTGGCCAACGGTTTGACGAATTTTGGCAGCTCGATGAAATAAAAATCCATGTCCTTGATGATGCGGTCGCCGGATTCCACGTCGCAAACCGCATGGTGGGAAAGGTATTTCGTGCCTTCCGTAAAATGAAAATCGAAGATCCCGATGAAGATCACCGGTTTGAGCTTGGCGTAAAGGTCGCCGCTCTCGATCTGTTGCGAATACTCCTTGCTGGCGTAATAAAGCAGCCGTTTGTCCAGTCCATCGGGCAAGGCAACCTGCATTTCGATGATATGGATTGCCCCTTTTTTGTCCCTTGCCTTGATGTCGATGAGGGACGCTTTCAGGTTTTTGATGATGGGAAGTTGGTAGGGGTTAATGATTTCGATATCCTCGATGGCCTCGTCGCCGCCCAATTTCATCACCGCGTTGAGAAAGGAGACCAAGATGATCTTCTTGTTCTCGTTCCCAAATATTTTGCGGAAAGCAATATCGTTTTTTACGTCAACGAATTTCATAACAGCTTTTTATCGTGCAAAATTAGGGTTTTTATGGCTCAAAATAAGCGATTGATGGGACGAATCAAGGCTTGACCAAATTATCCCGTCCTCAATTTGGCCAATTCCCGCTCCAGTTCCGCGATTTTCCGCGCCATTTCCGGCAATTTTTTGAAGACCGCGTACGACCGCAAATAATCGGAATACCCGATCGCGGGCGACCCAAAAAGCGCGGCGCCCGGCTCTTTGACCGCCCCGGCGATGCCGCTCTGCGCCTGGATCTTCACGCCGTCGGCGATAGATATATGCCCGACGACGCCGACCTGACCGCCCATTTGAACGCCCGCGCCGATTTTCGTGCTGCCCGCGATACCCGTCTGCGCGGCAATGACCGTGTTTTCGCCAACCTCGACGTTGTGGGCGATTTGCACGAGGTTGTCGATTTTCGCGCCACGCCGGATGCGGGTGCTGCCCATCACGGCACGGTCGATGGTGCAATTTGCGCCGATCTCGACCTCGTTTTCGATAACGACATTGCCGACCTGCGGCACTTTTTTCCACGAACCATCGGCCTGTGGCGCGAACCCAAAACCGTCCGAGCCGATGATTGCGCCTGCGTGGATGGTGCAATTTTCACCGACCTCGCAATCAAAAAGGATGCGAACGCCGGGAAAAAGCATGGTTTTCGCACCAATCTTGACATTTTTCCCCAAAAAAACCTGCGCCGCGACGATTGCCCCCTCGCCGATTTCAACGCCCGATTCGATGACCGAAAACTCGCTGATGCCCACACCTGCGCCAATTTTGGCCGTCGGGTGGATGAACGAGAGGCTTGAAATTTCGCCCGCCGAAACTTCATTTTCTGAAAATTTTTGGAGCAAAAAAGCGACCGAGTCCCGCACATTTTCCACTCTGATCATCGTCGCCGCGACTTTTTTATCGGGCAAAAAATCTGTCCCGACCAACAAAATCGAGGCTCCGGTCGTGTAGGCGAACGGCTCGTATTTTGGGTTTGCCAAAAAGGCAATGGTCCCCGTCGTGGCCTCCTCGATTTTCGCGGGCGCGGAAACGGAAACTTTCGGGTCGCCCTCGATGGTGCCGTTGAGGAGCGTGGCGAGATTTTCAGCGGAGATCTGCATGGTGCAAAGATGGGCAAAAGCTCAATTTATCCGCAACGCGCCAGCTGCCCAGAGCCGGCCAAGTCGGGCCTTTTGTTGCCCGGCGGCAATTTTTATGCGTTTTAGCGAGGTTTCGAGGAGCTTGTTCTCGCGGGCGTTGAGCAAAAAAATGGAGCTTTCGCCGAGCCGGAAACGGTCTTGTTCTGCCTGCAAAAGCGTCCGGTGGCCGCGCAAAATGGTGGCCAAAAGGTCGGCCTGACGGTCCAAATTGGCCAGTTCCGTTTCATAAAAAAGGATTTTTTGCCGCAGTTCCTGCCCTTTCAAAGATTGTTGCAACTGGGTTTCGGCAATCTTGAAATCGGCGAGCTGGACCTCCGCCCGCGCCGTCCTCGCCGCGATCGGGTACGAAAACTTGATGCCATATTTGTGCCCGGCCAGCCCGTCGGATGGCGAAAACCGGGCGCCGTCGGAGAGCAGGTTGTACTTGAGGTCGAGTTTTGGGAGCAGCTTTTCGCGTTTCAGCCGCCGCTCGATCTCGAGTTCGCGGAGCTTGAAATCGTATTGCCGAAAGGCTGGATTCGACATAAAATCGCCACGGTTTTCACTAAAAACGGTCGGTAAAAGCACCGATACCGGCCTCGCCACCGCCGCGATGGGCTGCGGTTGCGCATCGTTTCTCCACAAAAAAACCTCGATTTTTTGGGTCGTCTGTTGCCAATCGGCCTCCGATTCGAGGAGGTCGGCGCGGCGTTCCTGCACCTGCAAAAACGCTTCGAGCGTGTCGATCGTTGGCCGGTCGCCGAGCCGGGCAGATTCGCGGACACCCTCGAAACGGGCCTGCGAAAGCTGCAAAAACTGCCTCCGGAGCTCGATCGCTGCGTTCGCATGGGCCCATTCCCAATAGATTTTTCCGGCATCAAAAAGGAGGTCGTTGAGGGTGGCCAACCGTTCGTTTTCGTTCAAAAAAGCCAAATTTTTGGCCTTCGCGAGCGCGGTGCGGCGTTCATCCGTCCGAAAACCCTGCAAAACCGAGAGCGAAACGCCCACAAAAACCTGCCCGTCGGCGGGGAGTTTTTCCTGCGGGTTTAGGTTTGTGCCGCCCGAAGTGGCATAGCCCGCGTAGCCTTCGAGGCCGTACCAACTTGGCAAACGGACATAGCTTTCGGAGGTCGAATAGTAGTTTTTGCCGCCAAATTGCTTTTCCGAAAGATCGGAATTCAAGATTGGGTCGAAATTTCCGCGCGCGCCGCGAAGTGCCGCGTCCGTCCTTTTTTGCAAAAAATCGGACTGCCGGGCAATCGGGTGGAATTTTTGGACGGCCTCGAAAAATGCCTCCGGCGTGAAGACCTCGGTCGTCTGGGCGGTCGATCTTGTTGAAAAAACGGCCCATAAAACCAGCCCGGAAACAACATTTTTTGCGGTTGAAAATCGGCTCATTTTGCTCCCTGTTTTTTCAGATCTTCTTTTTCGGCCTTTTCGTTTTTGTAAAATTCGGGCGGAAAACCGTTGATCTTTCGCCAAATTTCAAAATAGAGCGGCACATCGTGCAACATTGCGATGCACCGCGCCCCGCCGCCGGGCCGCAGCGCGGTCGGCCAAACCGGCGTATCGTGGTCGGGCGCGACGAGCACCCGGAACTTCCCGTTTTCGGAGATATTGTTGTCCACGGCGGCCACGCGGCCCTGAAAAGTGCCAAAATTGAGCCCCGGCCAGCCGCTGAAAACGAGCGCGGGCCAGCCATCGAACACAAAGCGTACATTGTTTCCAACAGAAATGAGCGGCAAATCGACTGGTTTGACGAACATTTCGACGGCCAGTTCGTACGCCGAGGGCATGATGCTGACGAGCGGTTCGCCCTCTTTGACGATCTCGCCGATGCCCGGTTTGATGGCCTTCGTGATGTAGCAATCCTGCGGCGCGGTGATGAAATAAAAGGCCGCGCGGGCGGAATAATTGGCGCGGTCGACCTGCAATTTTTGGAGGCTTGCCTCCGCGTCGAAACGGTCGGAGAGGGCCGCCTGGCGATCGCTCTCGGCTTTCGCGAGCTTCGATTGGAACTCGTTTTGGTTGTTGCGGAGGGCCAGTTCGGAGGTCGCGAGCTCCTGCAAACTTGCGTCGTATTTGTTTTGTGCGGAGATGAGCTTCGCGGCATTTTCCTGCGATTTTGCCCGCGCATTTTCCAATTGGGTGAGCGAGTTGAGCCCTTTTTCAAAAAGCTCGGCCATGCGGGCGGCCTGTTTTTCGGCATTTTCGGAAGCGATCTTGGCGGCCTCGATGTCGCGTTTGTCGGCCTCGGTTTTGAGGCGGTTTTGCTCGATTTTGTTCTCCAATTGGCGCATTTTATTGTCCTTTTCCAATAAAATGGCGCGAATTTGCTCGTCGAGCGCGGCCAGTTTTTGACCGTAGGTTGCCAGCGAACCGGCCTTCGCATCGACCTGCGACCCCACCCGGCCGACCAGTTGTGGGTCGAAATATTCCGTTTTCACCTCCGAAAGTTGCGCGATGGTATCGCCCCGGCGGACGCGCTGCCCCTCGGCGACGTGCCATTTTTCGATACGGCCCGAAATTGTCGAGTGGATGGTCTGCGGACGCTGTTCGGGGCGGAGCGCGGTGACGAGGCCGGTTGTCTGGATGTTTTGCGTCCACGGACAAAAAAGCAGTGCGAGGCCGATGCCAAAAAAGGCCATCAGCCAGCGGCCAAATTGCTGTTTTGGCAACGGGTCGGTGACAGCTTGATAGCTCTTAAACTCCTGATTGTCAGGGAGTTGGGTCAATTTGTTTTCTGAAATATCGAACATAATTAGGGTCAGAGCAAATCACTTTCCATGAAAAATTCGTGGAGTTCGGGGCGTTTTTTGAGCTCTGCGAACGAGTTGTCCGCGACGAGTTCGCCGTCCTTTAAGATGAGCACCCGGTCGCATTTTTGGGCAAAATGGGCGTCGGTTGAAATCGAAATGAGCGTCCACGGGCTGTTTTTATCGGTCAAAAGGTTGTTCAAGATTGCGCGATCGGACGGCGAAAGCCCCGCAAAGGACTCTTCGACGACGAGCAGCGACGGTTTTTTGAGCAGGGCGCGCGCCACTTTTATCTTCATGGCGACCGAGCTGGGGATGTTGCGCCCGGTGGCCGTGAGGTGCGTTTCGAGGCCGGCGGGGAGTTTTTCGAGGAACGCATCGAGGCCCGTTTTTTGGCAGATTTCCATTAGGTCGGCGAGGCCGATATCTGGGTTGCCGAGGGTCAGGTTTTCGAGGAGGCTGCCGTTGAAAATGTCCTTCCCGGCGGTGACGAGGCCGATTTTTTTGCGGAAAGAAGTAAGGTCGATATTTGCCAATGACAGGCCATTTACCCCCAAAAAGCCATCATAATCGGTAAAAATGGTCGAAAAAACATGGATCAGCGTTGATTTCCCGGCCCCGGCAACCCCGGCGAGGCAGATTTTTTCGCCCGGTTTTATGTCAAAATTGAGGTTTTTGAGGGTCGGCGAAGTGGCTTCGGAAAACGTGTAACCGAGGTTTTTCACCGAAAATGCGACCCCGCCGCCGCCCGGTTTTTCGATTGCCGAAAACGGTTCGCCGCCCGTTTTGTCGAGTTCGAGGTCGAGGACAACCCCGATTTTGTCAAGTGAAGTGAGGAGGTCATAGGCTTTTTCAATGTTTAAAATCAGCTTTTCCGTGGCCTCCACGATGACGATGACGACCAGTTCGGCGGCGACAAATTGGCCGATATTGATCTGGTTTTTGATGACCAAATAGCTGCCCACCATCAGCAGCGCGACCGTGATCAAGACCTTGAAAATGATGATCGCCACGAACTGCGCAGTCAAAATACGAAAATGTTGGCGGCGCGCCCCGATCCAGTTTTTCGTGAAATAATCGGTGCGCCGCAGCGGCAATTTGCCCGCCGGGAAGATCTTGAACATCGAAACGTGCCGCGCCAGTTCTTCTAGCCAAAAGGCCGTTTGGTATTTATATTTCGATTCGGCGATGCTCGTCGCGAGGCCGCGCTGCCCGGTCAGGCGGAAGACCGCCCAAACAAAAACCAGCAAAACCAGCGCGAAAAATGCGAAAAACGAGCTGTAAAGTGAGAGCAGGGCCATCCCGAAGATGATCTGCAAGGCAGCGGTCGCGAGGTCGAGCGCAATTTTGGGCAGGTTTTTTTGGACGGTGACGGTGTCGAAAAAATAGTTGACCAGTTCCGGCAGGTAATTTTGGTGCTTTTTGTCGAGCCGCAGCGCGGGCAGCCGCACCGCAAACTCAAAAGCCGAGCCGACAAACAGTGCGCGCTCCAACCGTTCGGTGATGAAAAGTTGCATGATCCGCAGCACCCCGACCAGTGCGAGGGCCGCGGCGATGACCAAGATCAGGAGCGTCAGCGCGGCGGATTGGGTGCCGCCCTGGATCAAACTGATGATCGCCTGCACACCGAGCGGCAGGCCGAGCGAGATGAACCCGGCGAGCATCGCGTACAAAGTGATGAAATAAATCGACTTTCGTTGTTGGCCGGCGAGGCGCAAAAGGCGTTGGTAGGGTGTCATGATTTTGGTCAAAAATTCATTTTATCGGCTGCGCATAAAGCATTTCGCCGCCCTTTTCGCAGACCCAACGACCTTTCAATTGGTGAACTTCATAGGCCCGATCGTCCATTTGGTACCATTTTTCGAATTTTCCGGCGACATGGCGGTCGAGCAAAAAGCCCTCTTTCGAGCCGGGGACGAACAGTTCGCAGACCAGTTTATCGGCTGAAAAAACGATGAAAGCGGCGTTCGTTTCACTGCTTTTCACAGAAATCAGGCGGGTGCCCGTCTCAAAAATGCGGATGCAACTTTTGCTCACCGCCGACCAGGTATAGCCCGCCGAGCCGATGCAGCCGTGTTCGTCCTTATCGTTGCCGACCATTTGGGGAACTTCCGTTTGGGCAGGCGGCGGGGGCGGGGTGGCCTGTTTTTGCGAGCATGAACAAAGGGCAATTGCTGAAAAAATTGCACTTGAAAGAAGTTGACTTTTCATTTTCTGAAAATTTTGTGAGTGAGTTGATCGGATCAAGGTCCGTCCTATTTTTTAAAAGCCCAAATTAAAAAATCGGGCATCGCCAGCCCCCAGGTTTGCGGGTCGTGGGTCCCGCCCCGGATCTCGACATACTTGATGTCCTCTTTTGAGTAGCCTTTTTGTTGCAAAACCTCGATCAGCGCGAGCGTATCGTCGATTGCGTCGATCACGCCATTGTTGTTCCGGTCATCGGTCTCGTCGTCGGTGCCGGTCTGGAACCAGAAACTTTGGCCCTCGTTTTTGCCCGATTTTTTGACAATATCGTGCAAGATCCGGTCGGCATCCGGGTCTTTTGGATTGACGGGACTCCATCTCCACCAAAGTGCGCCGCTAAAAACACCGACGTCGCCGAACACGCCCGGCGTCCCCCAAGCGATGTCAAAAGCCGACAGCCCGCCGAGCGAAAAACCCGCAAAAGCCGTGTCCTCAACGCGACCGCTCAACCGGAACTTGTTCATCAAAAAAGCCAACAACTCGTTGATAATGAAGTGGTTATAGTCCCCGGCGCGGTTGCCCCGGCCTTTGTAATCGGGCTGGCGGGCGGTGCCATATTCCTTCATCCGGTTTCCGTCGGCATGGATCCCGACGGCAATGATTGACGGGATTTTACCGCCATGATAGAGTTTTTCGAGGATATCAGCGAAGCCCATGCGGGTCAAATCCTGTCCGTCATTTAGGAGGAGGAGCGGGTATTTTTTCCTTTTGTTGCTCCGGTAATCGGGTGGCAAATAGATATCGAGCGCGACCTCCCGACCAAGCGCGGGGCTAAAATGGTGGCGTATATAACGTATGGAAGGGGCTTGCGGACTGAAAACCCGGCGGAGGCTTTGAAAGGGATTTTCCCAAAAAGACATATTTTAGGGTTGAACGGGTGGTAAAAAAGTTGGGTTTGCGGGTGCAAATTTGGGCAATTCCCAGCCAATCTTTTCTTTTAATCAACCCAAAAACCGCGCTCTTTCCGCCGCGCTCGGCAACCGGCAAGTCCCTTTTTTTCCAAAAAAACGGTAGCGGTTCTGCGCAATCAGGTCGTAAAAAAAATCGCAGACGGGGCGTGGCAGGATTTTGAAAAAATAAAAAATCGACCAAAAACCGCCGAGCCGATGGGCGATTTCGAGGGCCGCGCCGCTTTTTGTGAAAACCTTTCCGCCGTCCAAAAGCACGACCGTGTCCATTTTATTTTCCGAAAGAAGGTCGCTCTCGGTATAAAAGCCAGCATTTTTCAATGCCTTTTGCGCAAAATCCGATTGGAGCGAGGCAAACTTGAACGCCCCCTTTTTGTCGTGCTTGATGATGAAATCGACCGACGCGTTGCAAAGCGTGCAGACCCCGTCGAAAAATAAAATGGGGCCTTCGGGCAAAATTTGACCTGTTTCCTGATTTTTCATGGCCGTAAATTTATGGGATTGATGACTTTTGCGCACTCAAAACTGAAAAAGCATGGAACTTGACTTGACCGGAAAAAACGCCTTCGTCGGCGGCAGTTCGCAGGGCATTGGCCGGGCGGTCGCCGTCGAACTTGCCCTTCTCGGCGCGAACGTGACGGTTTGCGCCCGTTCGGAGGACAAATTGCGCGAGGCCGTCTCCGCGCTCGACCGCTCGAAAGGACAACAGCACAGCTTCGTCGCGGTTGATTTTTCGGACGAAAAATTGGTCGAAAAAGCCGCCGCAGCCCTCTCCGCCGAGCGCACCATCCATATTTTGGTGAACAACACGGGCGGCCCGCCGGGTGGCCCGATTGCTGCCGCCGAGCCGGCGGATTTTTTGGCCGCGTTTCATAACCATTTGATTATCAACCATTTATTGGCGAAAAATTTCCTGCCCGGCATGAAATCCGCTGGCTGGGGGCGCATCATCAACATCATTTCGACCTCCGTGAAAGAGCCGCTCGACGGC
>JANOQP010000990.1:0-6191 GCA_031414895.1 Saprospirales bacterium | reverse complement strand
CCGCGCAGGCCGGGAGGTCGATGCCCCATTCCGGGTGGTCGGTCGTTTCGGGCGGCGGATAGACGGGCAACGTGCCGTCGAGGGCTGCCGAATCGACGGTACATTGTGCATTGACGGCGGCCAAACCGCTGAAAGTCAATAAGATAGCGAGGAACGTTATTTTCATGTGTCAGTAAAAATTGGTGAAAATGAATGTTTAGAAAGAATGGTCAAATGTCCGTTTTCGGGACGGGATTTGATTGTCCCGTTTTTTCAAACCGGGGTATTTTTTTTGAAAACTATATCGAGCGACTCGTTGATTTTCGTGGCTGCATCCGCCAATTCTTCGCGTGTGTGGGCCGACGAAACGAAACCGACCTCATATCCGCTCGGCCCAAAATAGATGCCGCGCTTCAAGCATTCGAGGTGGAAAACCTTGAATTTTTCCATGCCCGCAGGGTCGATCTGGTCGGCGCGCTCGATTTTTTGCCGCGAAAAGGTTGGCCAAAAAATGCTGCCGACGGTCGGGACGGAAAATTCGTGGCCCTTTTCTTCGGCGTGTTTTTGGATGACAGACACAAAATCCGCTGTTTTGGCCGCGAGGTCAGCGTAAAAACCGGGGGATAACAACTCGTTTAGCGCCGCACGGCCCGCGACCATGGCGACCGGGTTGGCCGAGAGCGTCCCGGCCTGATAAACAGGGCCGACCGGGGCGACGTTTTCCATGATCTTGCGGCTCGCCGCGTAGGCCCCGACGGGCATCCCGCCGCCGATTATTTTCCCAAATGTGAGGATGTCCGGCTGCACATCGTACAGCCCTGCCGCGCCCTCGAAACCGACGCGAAAGCCAGAGATCACTTCGTCAAAAATGAGGAGGCAGCCGTATTTTTTACATTTTTCTTTTAAAAAAAGGAGAAAATCGCGGGTTTGGAGGAGCAGCCCGTTGTTTGCCGGGATCGGCTCGATGATGATGGCGGCGATGTTTGGGCCCTCTTTTTCCAAAATTTCGGTCAGCGCGTCGCGGTCGGCGAGCGGGCAAACGAGGGTTTCCTTGACAAAACTTTCGGGGATGCCAGCCGAGGTCGAGATGCCGAAAGTGACCAGCCCGGAGCCGGCCTTGACCATCAACGAATCGACATGGCCGTGGTAACAGCCCTCGAATTTTAGGATTTTCGTGCGCCCGGTCACGCCGCGCGCGAGCCGGATGGCCGACATGACCGCCTCCGTGCCGCTCGAAACGAAGCGGACCATCTCGATAAATCGGTGGTTTTTGAGCAAAAGTTCGCCCGTTTTGAGGTCGTGCGGGGTGGGCGTGCCGAAGGAAGTGCCTTTTTTGACCTGTTTGATGATGGCCTTTTCGATGGCCGGGTGGCAATGCCCGAGGATCAAAGGGCCCCACGAGCCGCAAAAATCGAGGTATGTCTGGCCGTCCACGTCGGTGATCTTTGAGCCTTTGCCCTTTTCAAAAAAAATGGGCGGCCCGATGACCGATTTGAACGCGCGGACGGGCGAGTGCACCCCGCCGGGGAAGATTTTTTTCGCCCTTTTAAACAGTTTGGCAGAGGTTTTACGGCTGTGTGGGCCGAAATCGTGGTCAATAATTTCCATGGGGCGAATGTAGAATTTGCGCCCGGTTCACTTTGAGATGGCCCCGTTTTTTACCGATAAATGATGCGCTCGGTCCGGGCGCCCACCTGCATATTTGTGGTCAAACCATTTCCAAGATGTTCGACTTGTCCAAAATTTCCGTTTTTGTTTTGTTGCTGATTTTGCCGGGGGCAATGCCCGGTCAAACGGCCCCCTTTTTTCAGGAAAAAAACATCGAAAGCAACCTGTCCGGTTTTTTTGACCCGACCGGCCAAATGACCCTCGAAGCGGCCAAAACCGCCAAGTTTGTCCCATTTGATTCGATAAAATACCCGCTCGGTTTTTTGAAAAACAACGACTGGCGGGTCTGGTTTCGACTCGATTTGAACAAAACGGGCGTTCAAAAATCGGCAGAAACGGGCCCGGTTTTTTTCTTTTTTGGTGAAAAGATCGCCGGGGCCACCGCGTTTTTTGAAAAAAACAATGAAAAAACACGCGTCCTTGAAAATGGCAAAAGCCGCGATGGCGAACGGTTGCCCTCCTTTTTTTTGGTGGAATTCCCCAATGATTCAGGCCCGGCCCCGACCGTTTTTTTTCGGCTAAAATCGCAGCCGTTCAAATCCGAACCAATTGTTGCACGGGTCGTTTCCGAAAAAAATTGGCTTTCGGCCAAAAGCAAGAATTACCAAAACCAGCGTTTTTCGGGCAACTTGCTGCTGGTCTTGGGGGCGATCTTGGCGTTCATGGTCTTTTTTTCCATCACCCAGTTCACGATCCACCGCGAGGTTGTCTTCCTGTTTTATGCTGGTTATTTATTGGCCGCCCTGTCGAACATCTACCGTTTCAACCTCGAATTTTTGCTCCCTTCGACCATTTTGACGCGCTTCACGTCGGCGCACGGCAACGCGCTGGCCACTTTTTTGGGGCATTTTTTTTATTTTTGGTTCGTCATCCAGTTTTTGGGGCTGCGCAAAACTTTGCCCCGTTTTTATCTCTTTTTGAAATGGGCAGGCTGGGTCGCGCTCACGTTTTTGGGCGTTTATTTTTTGCTCTTTTTTGGATTTGCTCGGCATGATTGGGCGCGGGGATTTTACTATTTCAGTCGTTTTTTCTTCTTTTTCATCGTTGTTTTCAGCTTTTTGGTGGTCATCCGGCGGCGTTTCCCGTTTTATGGGTTCATCTTGGCGGGCGGCCTGCCGATGCTTTTTGGGGCAACTTGGTGGCTCGTTTTCGGCCTCCGGTCGCGGTTGGGCCTGTCCGGTTTTCAGCACCCGAACCTCGTTTTTTATGCCTGCGCGGTCGCCGAATCGCTCGTTTTCATGTCGGGGTTGGGCTATAAATTTCGGGTCACGGAGCTTGCCAAACGCCGGGCGCAAGAAAAACTCCTTTCAGAACGCGCCCGGATCAGCCGCGACCTGCACGACGATGTTGGCTCGACGCTCAATAGTTTGGCCCTTTTGAGCGAGGTTTCGAAGCGGCAATCGGACAATATTCCCCAAAAAACGCTCGATTCTTTGGACGAAATCAAAAAAATCGCCCGCGATTGCATCCACCGGGTTGGCGATATTGCCTGGTCGGTCAGCCCGAAAGCCGATTCTTTGAGCGACCTGACGGGCCGGATGCGCGAATTTGCGTTCCAGCTTTTTCAGGGCGAAAACGTGCGCCTCCGTTTTCACCTGCCCCAAAAGCTCGATTCGATGCCCTTGCCCGCCGATTTGCGCTGGAACCTTTACCTGATTTTCAAGGAAGCGGTCAATAATACCCGGAAATATGCCTCCGCGACGCTCGTTGAGGTCACCATTTCTGAGCAATCGGGGCAGCTCCAAATGGTGGTATCGGACAACGGCCACGGTTTTGATCCCGAAAAAATCAGGCCCGGCAGCGGCCTCGTAAGCATGAGAGAACGCGCCCAATCGCTCGGTGGCCAGTTTTCGATGACCTCCGGATTGGACAGCGGCACACAGGTTTCGGTGGTTTTTCCGTTGAAAAACCACATCAAAATGTAGTCGGCGTGCCCAAAATCGCGCCCTATTTTCGCCCAAAAATTTGGTCAGGCCCAGCCTTTTATCACCCGAAATAGAATAAACCATTCCAAAAATGAACAAGGAACAACCACCGCTGCGGGTTTTAATCGTCGAAGATGTTGTGCTTTTGCGGGAAAATTATTTCCGGTTGCTCAATATGTCGCCCGGTTTTGTCTGCGTCGGGGCGTTGCCCGATGCGATGACCATTGTTTCTTTTTTGCAAATTTCAATGCCGGACGTGGTTTTGATGGACATCAATTTGCCCGGAAAATCGGGCATCGAGGCCGTGCGCGAGGTGCGGGAAGCGGGCATTTCGGTGCCGATTGTGATGCAGACCATTTTTGAGGATGACGATAAGGTGTTCGAATCGATCCTCGCCGGGGCCAACGGCTATATCATCAAATCGGCCTCCGAGGAATTTTTGCTCATGGCCATCCGCGAGGCTGTGCTCGGCGGGTCGCCGCTGACTCCCGGCATCGCGGCGAAGGTTTTGCGTTTTTTGCGGGAAAAGCCGAAAAATTCGCCCCAAAAACAACCAATTCCGGGCGAAAACGAGCTGAACGGCCGCCAACTTGAAATCCTCGAATTGCTCATCGAGGGCGTGAGCTATAGGTTGATTGCCGAAGAACTTTTCATCAGCCTCGACACGGTGCGGTATCATGTGAAGAATATTTACCGCATTTTGCACGTCCACTCGCGGGCCGAACTGGTGCGCAACCGCTGATCGGGGACTACATTGCGACTACATCTTTTTGGAAAATTTCGGGCAAAAAACCACATTGTTGTGCAGTTGCGGGGGCTGGAAACCCGCCCCACCTTTGCCCCATCGGCGGTTGAAACGCTGAACATCTCACCAATTTTTTTTCACAATTAAACACTGTTAGCGATGAGCAACTTCCGCTTCCTGGCACTTTCATGCCTGATTTTGACCTTTTTGACCTCAAAAACCATTGCACAGGCCCCAGTTGAACAAGAACCCGAAAGCCTCCATTTGTCGGGGCCGCGCATCGGTTTCGTTGTTTTCACGGGCAATGTGGCCACCCGCATCAAAGATCCGCTCTCGTCGGGCGGCCTCAACGCGCAGCCGTTGATGTCGCAGTTCGGCTACCAGTTCGAGACGGCCTATATCAACAGCGAAAATATACAGGCGCTCTTCGAGTTCGTGCCAAATGTCACGGGCCTCGATCAGGGGAAGTTTTTGCCGAGCTTCAGCCTTTTGCACGGCGTGCGCACCCAAAAAACGGGTTGGGAATTTGTCATCGGCCCTGTTTTTTACCTCACCAAGCGGCAAAAAGGACTTTTTGACCCGGCGAACGCGGACAAATGGACAACGCTCGTCGAATGGCAGGCCGCCCATCCCGATACGCCCGACCCCGATGAGGTCATAAAAATGGTCGATTCGCGGGGCGATTTTGGGCTGACGACCTCCTTTTTGATCTCGATCGGCAAAAATTTCCGCTCCGGCTCGATGAACCTGCCGATCAACTTTTATGCAGTCCCGCACGCGGAAGGGTTCCGGTACGGCCTGTCGGTGGGGTTCAACAAAAAGCGGTATTGAATTGGTTTATGCCCTGTTTTTCCATCAAAATGACCCGGCCATCAATAGGTTCCCGCCTGTTGGTGGCTGTTTTTTTTATCCAATAAAATCATCAAAGGCAAAGTTTCCGCAGCGCAGCCGAGTCCCCATTGAACACATTGAAATCGACATTTTCGTTCGTCCCGTTCACGTTCCCGCTGTCGCTGTGCTGCCAAAAATGCCATTTTACGTCCTTCGGCAAATCGAGGCTGTTCACTTTGAAATGGGCGATCCAAAGTCGATAACCGGCAAATTGGGGCTCTTTGTAAAAATATTTCAGGTAAAAATCCTTGTTCGTGTAGATGATCGGGCGTGCCCCATATCGCGCTTCGATGTCGTCGAGCCAAGCTTTTGTGTTCTTCAAAAGGTCGGCGCGGTTTTGCCCGCCATCTTCTTCAATGTCGAGGACAGGCGGGAGGTCGCCTTTTTGGAGGCTGACGGTGCGCTTGAAGTTCCATGTTTGGAGCGTCGGCGAATGGGCCGGTTTGTAATAATGGTAGGCACCGCGGATGATGCCGTTTTTCCGCGCGGCGGCCCAGTTTCGGTCGAACTCCTTGTCCTTCCGAAAGCCGCCCTCGCTCGCTTTGATGAAGCAAAAAGTGAGTCGGATATCGCCCACTTTCATGGCTTTTACGCGCGACCAGTCCATCCGCGCCTGCCATCGGCTCACGTCGATGCCATGAACGTCGTAACGTCCCGGGATCCGGATGCCAAACTCGCGGTATTCCCTGTAATGGATCGGGAACTCGACCACCGAGACCATATAATAGCGCACCGTCGGGCTGATGAGGCAGGCCAAAACGATGAACAGGCAGGTAAAAAAGAGCTTCCTCTTGCCGATCATTTTCCCAAAAGGGGAGCGGCGCAACTGGTTGAAAGTCAATTTGTTGGGTTAAATTTTGAGTAACTGTTTAGGGCGAGCCTGTACCGGTCGGCTTTAGCCGCCGATTTTGCACTTCTTTGGAGATTTATCGCCAAATAAACAATCCTGAATCGACGATTTATAACCAATCCGGCTATTTTTA
>JANOQP010000989.1:0-5814 GCA_031414895.1 Saprospirales bacterium | reverse complement strand
TCGCCCACCGACGTGAACCTCCCCCAGTTTTCCCGCTGTTCCGCGCTCCAAAGCTCCGGGTAAAACACGACGAGCTGCATTTTCGGGGGCAGGTATTGTTGCCAGTTTGTCCCGCCCGTCGCGGCGATCACGTTGGGTTTTGTTTCCAAATGTCGGACTGCCGAGCGGTAATGTGAGAGCGGCCAGCGGACGTTTGCGTTCAAATCATGCTCGCGGAGGAGTGCGCAAAGTTCGGGGTCGGCTTGTTCGGCGGCGGGCAATTGCAAAAAGAGGCGGCGCAGGTTTTTTTCCTGCATTTTTTCGGCATAATGGATCAGTTCCACCGAATATTTTGCCTCGAATTGGCGGAGGGTCAATGTTTTTTTGCCGGTCGCCAGTTCGGTCGCACCGTTTTTCCAATACAGGATCGGATAGAGCAATTTGACCTCCGAGACCCCGGCGGCCAGTTCGCGTTTCGCAGGGTGGACCATTTGTACAAGGTCGGTCGAGGCGACCTCGATCTTGCGATATTGCCAACTTTGAAAACCGCTCGCGGGCAGGAGGCTCATTCGGAATTTGAGGAATTCATCGCGGTCCATGCCGTCCACCATGATGTCGAAGGAGCCAGTTAATTGCTCAAAATAGCGGTTTATCCGCCCAATTTGTCTTTTGAAAAGCTCCAGACCCGGCTTTTCGGCGTTCGCCAAAACCTCGATTGCATCCAAGATCAGCCGAAAATAAAGCTCCGTGATCTGGTGGTAAATGATGAAAATGCGTTCGTCCGCGATCGGTGTGCGCGGGTTTTGGAGGCTCAAAAGCGTGTCGAGGTGGATATAGTCCCAATAAGTAAGGTAGTCGGCATACAGCAGGCCGTCGAGGTAGCTTTCCATGTTTTGGCCCATGGCGGCGTATTTTTCCTCCAAAAGCCGGAGGCGGTCGATAAGCTGGTTGTCCATTTTTCCGTTGATTAGGCCCGTAAAAGAAATACCGGGAAGGTAGGCCTCCCCGGTATTTTGGTCGCTGACAAAAATCAGCTTTTCAAAAAAAAAATCACTTTTGGATGTCCGTGTAAAACACCAAAGTTGCCTTTGCGGGGATGACGGGCGGGTTGCCCTGTTCGCCATAACCGAGTTGGTACGGGATGAAGAGCAGTGCTTTTGTGCCGCGCTTGAAAAGTTGGAGGCCCTCGTCCCAGCCCGGGATGACCTGCGACGCGCCAACTTCAAGTTCGAACGGCTCGCCCCGGCTGAACGAATCGTCGAACCGTTTGCCGTCGGTCAAAGCGCCATAATAATGGACGGTCGTTTTTTCGCCGGCCTTGACCTGCGTGCCGTCACCCTCGCTCATCACGATGTATTGGAGGCCCGTGGCGGTCGTTTTCAGCTTGTCGCCGAGCGTTTTTCCGTTGAAAGCGGCGAGGCTTTCTTTGATATTGGCTTCGATGCCGGGGATTTGTTGCATCAGTTCCATGCGCTTGGCCTCCATTTTCACCTTTTCTTCGGTGACCAATTTTTCGCGGTCCTCTTTCGTCAAAACGTCCTCGAGGACAATATGATAGGAAAGCGATTTCACCCACGACATATTTGGCGGGAGCGGAATGGAGTCCATGTTTTCAAAAACAACGATCGAGTCGCCAACGCTGATCAATTGGATGCCCTCGAGATAGCCCGGCCAGCGGCCTGGTGCCTCTTCGGGGTTCGGGAGGCGGAGATACTCGGCCTTGCCGAACTTGCGGGTAGAGCCCATCAACGAATCGTTGAAATATTGGTAGATCTGCACCTTGGCAAATTGCTCCGGCCCCAATTTTTCGGCATCGCCCTTACTGTTCTTGAACAGGACGTATTTGTTGCCAAATTTGGTCGTGCCCTCCGATTTTTTGTTGCAGGCCGTGAAGGCAAATGCAGCCAAAAGGCTGATAATAAATAGATTGCGCATGAAAATGTTGAAATATTGAATGATTTAAAAAGGGGCCTGAACTGTGATTTTTATGATTGTTCTGATTTCACATTCCAATCGGAACAATCATAAAAATCAAACAAATCACAATTCAGACAATTACTGCACCTCGACATAAAACACCAAATCCGCGCCCGCAGGAATGTCCGCCGAAGGGCTGTTTTGGTCGTATGCGAGTTTCGTTGGGATGAAAAAGATGGCCTTCGCGCCGTGGTTGAGCAGCATGAGGCCCTCGTCCCAACCAGCGATGACCTGACCTTGCCCAACGGGAAACTCGATCGGTTCGCCCCGGCTGAAGGAGTCGTCGAAACGTTTTGCAGATTGCAAACAGCCATAATAATGGACACCGAGCGGCTCGCCTTTTGAGATTTTCGCCCCGGTCCCAGGCTCAAAAACGACATATTGGAGGCCGGTCGCAGTCGTTTTAATGGCATCGCCGTAGCCTTTTGCGGCAAATTTTTCGAGCCAACCTTTCATGTCGGCCTCGACTTTCGGGGCGCGAAGTTTTACGCCCTCGGCGGCGGCCATTTTCGCGTCCTGTTTTGCCTTCATTTCCACAGCCGAGATGACTTTGTGCAAAACCACGTCGATCCGAAGCTCGGTTTCGCCCGCAAAATCCGGCGGGAGCGGCTGCGCCATGCCTTCAACCTTCTCGAAAGTGCTGACGCTGTCGCCGATGGTCATGGCCATGATCGCACCGATGATGGCCGGGACGGGTTGTCCGCCGAGCTGTTCGGGGGTCGGCAGCGCAAACTCGGCAGGGCGGCCTTCCGTGCGCGTCGTTTGGATCACAGAATCCTTTAAATAGACATAAAAATCGGCGGTCACTTGGTCGCCAGCAACGGGTTTTGCGCCCGTTTTGTTCGTGTGCTTCACGATGCGGACGCGGTCATTTTGTCCAAAAACGGCATTCCCAAAAAGGAAGACCACCGCCAACAGGTTGAAAAATTTTACTTTTTGCATTGGTGTAAATTTGAAAAATGATGGAATTGGGATTGTTTTAATGGAAGATTTGGGTTCGCGTTTCTGATCTTGTTTTTGATATTGGGCTTGGATTTCAAATTTCAAACCGCCAAAAGCTCGTCCCGATATTGCGGCAGCGCATCCTTGAACCGCGCGACCGCTCCCCGCAAAGTCCCGTGAAACGACCCGCCCGACGCATTCTTGTGCCCGCCACCATGAAAAAGCGATTTGCAAATACGCTGGACATCGAAATCGCCCTTCGACCGGACCGACAGTTTGACGATGCTCGGCTGTTCGTGGATGAAGGCGACGACGGCCACTTCTTTCATCATCATCGGGTAGTTGACCAGCCCTTCGGTGTCGCCCCGCGAGATCTGGAAATGCTCATAATCCTGCTTCGTCAATGTCAAAATGGCCGTCCTAAATTCGGGAATAAACTCAAATCGGTTGTTCAGGACATGGCCCAAAAGCCGGAGGTATTTCTCTTTTTGGGTCAAAAAAATGATGTTTTGCAACCGGTTGTCGTCCACGCCGCGCTCCAAAAGTTCGGCCACGATGCGGAAAACGCGCGGGTTAGTCGCGTGGCGGAACGACCCGGTATCGGTCACGATGCCCGTATAAATGCACTCGGCGACGGAGGTGTTGATCATTTGGCCCTCGCCCATATTGGTGATGAACTCATAAACAAGTTCGCAGGTCGAGCTTGCCTCCGGGTGGCTGAACACAAAATCGGCGATCGGGTCGGGGAAAAGGTGGTGATCGATAAGGGCGCGCTTTCCGGGCAGGTTTTTGGTGAAATCACCCATTTTGTCGATCCGGTCGAGCGCGTTGAAATCGACAAAAAAGAAAATATCGCTGTTTTTCAGTGCCAATTGGCAAGCATCGGGCTCGATGTCCCATATCAAACAATCCTCTGAACCGCGCAAAAAGGACAGGTTCTCGGGATATTCCGACGGGAAAAGCACCTTCACGGTATGCCCCGATTGTTCGAGCCAATGCCGGATGGCAAGCGCGGAGCCGATGGCATCGCCGTCGGGGTTGCGGTGCGAGAGGACCGAAACGAATTTCGGGGTCGCGAGGAGATTTTTTAGTTCGTTTGCGAATTCCATAAAAACGGCGGCGAAGGTAATTTCCATTCGCAGATTTTTAACGGGAATTTCATGGGTGAAATGGCGGGTTTGGATACTTTTGCGGCCCGTAAGGCAGCCATTTGGCTGTTGATTTTTCACAAACACAGCCCAACGGCTGTTTTACACCAAATTCATTTAAAAAAATGGCAGGAAACCGCACATTTACCATGATCAAGCCCGACGGCGTCGCCGACGGCCATATCGGGAACATCCTTAAAATGATCACCGACAACGGCTACCGCATCGTCGCGATGAAGCTCACGCGGATGTCGCCCGCAGACGCCGGCACGTTTTACGAGGTCCACAAAGAGCGCGGTTTTTACGGCGAACTCGTTGAGTTCATGTCGAGCGGCCCAATCGTCGCGGCTGTTCTCGAAAAAGAAAATGCCGTCCTCGATTTCCGCACGCTCATCGGCGCGACCAACCCGGCCAATGCCGCTGATGGCACGATCCGCAAACTTTACGCCCGCTCGGTCGGTGAAAATGCTGTCCACGGCTCCGATTCTGACGAAAATGCGGCCATCGAAAGCGCGTTCCATTTTGCTGGCCGGGAAATGTTTTGAGGCATTTTTGGCAAAAAACTTTTGGGGAAACCCGGCGGATGGTCCTTGTTTGCCGGGTTTTTTCTTTTTGGCAAATCGGTCATTCAGCTTTTCCAATCCTTTTTTCATCGAAAACATGTTCGAATCGTCCCCCTCAAATACGACGAGCCGCATTTTTGCCGTCAATAGAAAAACAGTTTCCTGAACGGTGATTTTTTTGACCTCCTTTTAGGCAAGCAACACGGATTGGACGGATTGGTCACAGATTTACATGGATTTTGGGATTGCACAACAAGAAAAATCCGCGTAAATCCGTGACAAATCCGTTCAATCCGTGTTGCTCGCCTAAATCAAGGGAATCAAAAAAATCAACGTCCAGACAAAAATCCAGTCAATCCTTTTTAATGAAAAAACTCCTTTTCGCAGCCCTCGCAACCACTTTCCTCGCGCTGGCCTGTACCCCAAAATCCGGTAAAAAAATCTCGGCATCCACCGACCCGACGCCTTCCGACCAACCGACGACCATCAATTTGACGGAGCTGGAAATCATCGCCGGCAAGGATTCTACGCCAAATGTTGCCAACGAACAGCTCATTTACCAGCCTTCCGCACGGCGCGAACATGATTTGATCCATGCCAAAATCGAGCTTTCATTTGATTGGCCGAAGGCACAGGCAATCGGAAAGGCGACCCTCACGCTGCGCCCGTTTTTTTACCCGACGGACAGTTTGACGCTCGATGCGAAGAATTTTGACATCAAAAGCGTCCATTTCGACGGGCAAGGTTCGCCGTTGAAATACCGTTACGACGGCCTGAAATTGGTCATCAACCTGGGCAAAAATTTCACCCGGAAGGATGAATATAAAATGGTCATCGAATATGTCGCGAAGCCAAACCAGCGAGACGCATTCGGTGGCTCGGCGGCCATTGAAAGCGACAAAGGGCTGTTTTTTATCAATAATGATGGAAAAGATACCGAAAAACCCATGCAAATCTGGACGCAGGGCGAGACCGAATCGAACTCCCGATGGATGCCGACGATCGACAAACCGAACGAGCGGGCAACCGACGAAATCATTTTGACCGTCGCCGAAAAATATAAAACCCTCTCGAACGGCAAATTGATCGGCGAAAAAAAGAACGCCGACGGGACGCGCACCGACCATTGGAAAATGGACCTGCCGCACGCGCCGTATTTGTTCATGATTGCCGTCGGCGAATTTGCCGTGGTGAAGGACAAATGG
>JANOQP010000988.1:0-3534 GCA_031414895.1 Saprospirales bacterium | reverse complement strand
CTCGAAACCGAAAGGGAACAGCTACCGCGAATGGTCGATTGCGGAATGCGGATGGGAGCGCGTCGATCCGCATTCCGTAATCGGTAATCCGCAATCCTATTCGCCCCCCGGCTTCTTTTTCGGGTCGGTCGCCTCCGGTTTTATGGGCGGCTTGGCAGGTTTTGCTGGCTGTCGTGGATCGGGTTTTTTGTCCTTTTCGTCGGGTTTGTCCTTTTTGAAAAGATCCTTGATCTTTTCGCCAATTTTCTTTTTCTCTTTTTCCTTTTCCTCCGGAAATTTATTGGGATCGTTCGGCAAATCAGGGCCGCCCTCGCCACCGGCTTCTTCCACTTCGGGTGCATTTTCGGGGAACATGGCCAATATTTTTGCCTTCATCCGGGCGACATATTCCGTATGGGTCGAATCGAAGCCCATTTCGTCGAGTTTCGCCGTGTCGGCCCGACCGCCGATAAAACCGGGGCACCCAAAATGGTTGTCCACGCCCTTTGGCCGGGTGAACTTGGTCAAAACCATGTTCGCGAACTTCTTATCATTCGACATTTTCCACCAAAAATTGCCCACGATCGGCAGCGCCATCGACGAGCCTTGGCCGAGGCTCATCGACCGGAAACGCACCGCCGGGCTTTCCGCGCCGACCCACGCGCCCGTCACGAGGCAAGGGTTGAAACAGATGAACCAACCGTCGGACTGGTTTTGCGTCGTCCCCGTTTTCCCGGCGAACTCACCTTGTATGGCGTGCCCGTCGCGGAAACGTCGGCCCGTGCCGGCGTTGATCACGTCCTCCATCATTTTCACCATCAGGCCGGCCTGAAAATCGGACAGGGCCGAATCGCGGGCCACTTTTGCTTTCGTGGCCTCCTTTCTTTTTAGGTCAAAATCGACGATCACGCGGCCTTCTTTCGTTTCGATGCGGCGCAAAAAATAGGGGTCGGGCCGCACGCCATGATTGGCGATTGTGCCAAAAACCTTCATCATGTCATAAAGCGAGACATCGACCGCGCCGAGCGAAATGCCAAACTCGAACGGGACAGGGGAGGTCACGCCCATTTTTTTCGCGAGGTCGATGGTCTGTTGGAGGCCCACTTTTTCGATGAGCTGCGCGGCGATTACGTTCACTGATTTGCGCAGCCCGCCCGCGATGGTGTAATAACCGCCGTATCGGTCGTCGGAATTGTGCGGCTCCCAATCCTGGTTTTTTCCGATTTTTTTAAGCTGATTGGGGATATAATCGCAGGGTTTCATGCTGTCCTGCAACGCGGCGGCATAAACGATCGGCTTAAAAGTGGAGCCGACCTGCCGCTTCGACTCGCAATGGTCGTACTTGAAATACTTGAAATTGATGCCGCCGACCCATGCCCGGATTGCGCCGTTGCGGTGGTCCATGCACATGAAACCCGTGTTGAGCATACAAAAATAATAGCGGATCGAGTCGATTGGCGTCATCACAGTATCGACCTCGCCGGTCATGGATTTCCACGAAAAGACGGTCATCGGGGCCTTTTCCTCAAAATTCTTGCGGATGTCGGCATCGGCCATGCCCGTTTTTTGGAGGTTTTCAAAACGATCGCTCTTTTTCACCTCCTCCTCGATCCATTTGTCGTCGCCCCACGGACGGTCGGTTTTCGAGCCTTTCCAATGTTGGTCGAACTGCTTTTGCAGCTTGCCCATATGCTCCTTGACGGCCTCTTCGGCGTAGGTCTGCATCTTCGAGTTGATCGACGTATAAATACGGAGGCCATCGGTGTAGATGTTCCATGCCTTGCCGTCGTCCTTCCGGTATTTTTCCAAAATTTTGGGCAGGTCCTGCCGCAGCGTTTCGCGAAAATAAGTGGCGAGGCCCTCGTTGCCAGTTTCCGTCCGCGCCTTGACCACGCCGAGCGGTTTGTCGCGCAATTTGTCAAACTCGGCGCGGCTGATTTTGCCATTATCTGCCATCAAACGGAGGACGGTCATTTGGCGATCCTTCGCCAATTTTGGGTTTCTAACCGGGTTGTACCGCGTCGTCGCCTTCAACATCCCGACCAAAAGCGCAGCCTGATCGACCGTCAAATCTTTTGCTTTCTTGTTAAAATACCTTTTCGCGGCGACGGAAACGCCGAAAATATCGCCGCCATACGGGACGGTATTTAGGTAAAGCGCGAGTATTTCATCTTTCGTGTAGATTTCCTCCAACCGGATGCCGATGATGTTTTCGCGGATCTTGTTGATGGCAATTTCGACGCCGGGGACCCAATAATTGCGGCGCGGATAGAGGTTTTTGGCCAATTGTTGGCTCAACGTGGAGCCGCCGCCGCTGGCTTCGTTGCGCTTCAGGACCGATTTGTAAATGACCCGCGCCCAGCCAAGTAAGTCTACTCCGCTGTGCTCGAAAAACCGTTTGTCCTCGGTCGAGACGAGCGCATCGACGACGTTTTGGCTGATCTCGGAAAGGGCGATCGAGTTTCGGTTTTCGATGAAATATTTCCCCAAAAGGACGGAATCCTGCGAAAAGATCTCGGCATAATTGGCCGTTTGAATGTTCCGCAGGTCTGTTTTGGTCGGCATTTTCCCAAAAACGCCGAGCCAAGTAAGGAAGATCAGCCCAAACAAAAAGGCTGCGCCCCATTTTGCGAAAAAGCCAAACCAGCCCAAGGCCCATGCCGAGCGCGCGTTTTTCTTCGCAAAAACGGCATACCGTTCGCGGACGGGCAAGGTCGTTTCAGACCACCAATTTGTGAGCGGGGAAAGTGCACGGCGAACCGGGGCGGTCAAATATCGCCAACCGGAAGCGACCGGGGCGGCCATTTTTTGCCAATAAAAAACAGCCTTTTGGATAATTTCGGAGGATAGAAAAGAATTCAGCCAATTCATTCAACGTGTCGTTTTTCTCAATTTTAGTCTTTGCCACCATGGCCCATGGTTTCGGGGCGTGAATATAGATAAGGTGCGGCGTTTCACCGGGCCCGGCCTTTTTTGTTTTCAACAAAAGCAATGTTCGACGGTTTTTTACGAAATGGCAACCCGGCTTTCACAAGGATTATTTCACAAAAAAAACCGCGCCGCCAAATTTTGACGACGCGGTTTTTTTTGTGAAACTATTGACAATCAACACTTTACAGCTTTGTTACCACCAATTTGCCAACCAGCGGCCGCGCCGCGCCAATCGGGAAAACCTGCACCGAATAGAGCCCCGGCGACCAATCGGCCAAGGACAAATAACATGGCCCATCGCATTCGCCCGACCAAATTGTTTTCCCAAAAACGTCGGTGACCGAGACGCGGCTTTCGCCCACGGGCAGGCCAATTTCGACGGATTCGGATGCCGGGTTTGGGCGCAGCAAAAAGGCTGGCTGGTCTGTTTTATCCAATTTTCCGTTGGAATGACTGCCCGCGCCCGGCTCGACCATGTGCCGTGCAATATTGACATAGTGCTTGCACTCGGTGGTCGCGGAGGCCATTGCCCCGCTGTTCTGCATATCGCTCAACGGCTGGAAAAGCAGGTCGGCCTGTTCGATTTCCTCGATCAAAAACTGGTAATAGGCATCCGAAAACTGC
>JANOQP010000987.1:0-1645 GCA_031414895.1 Saprospirales bacterium | reverse complement strand
GGTCGCCCGCCGTGTTGCGCACGAGGTCCTCCGTTCCGTTGTGCAAAAAAGCCATCGAAGCGTCGGGATAAATCAGGGCTTGCAGCCCAAAATCCAACCTGCCGACGCGCCCGTTCGAGCCGGTCATCGTCGCCCAATCGTACGCGCCCTTGCTCAAAACCCAGACATTCCCGATGCCATCGGTCGCAAACGAGTTCGGGTTTTCGCCCGTTTGGATGGTTTTCAGCTTGCTTTCCGTCGAGATCCCAATTTCGACGACCGTCGAATCCGTGCCAAAACCGCCCGAATTGGCCACCCAGACCGAGCCGCCGGATTTGATCATCCGCTCGCAACCGCTGCCAATTCCAAAAATCGTTTTCTCGATCTTAAATGAGGAAAGTTGGACCACAGCGACGCTCCCCGTGAGGCCGTCCGCGCCCCATTGGCTGACGAACGCCTTGCCGCCGCCCACGCCGATCAAATAGCGCGGCAGCGCAAAACCCGTGATCTCGGCCTCGAACTTGAACGTTTTGGCATCCACGACGACCACTTTGTTGGCATTATTGACCACCAAATACATTTTCCCGTCGATGATGGTCGCGCTTTGGAGGATGTTGCCGATGGCCGCGCCGTCGTTTTGCGCCCCAAAAATGTCTTGCAACGGCTCCGGCAGTTCCTCGTTGATGAACGTAACGGTGCCCGTGCCGCCATTAAAAGCTCCCTCGCAGGTGACGAACGCGCCCTCTGTGAAATTGCCCGAACCGACAGCCTTGTCGTCCTTGCAGGCAATGAAAAAACTGGAAAGAATGAGGAAAGAAAAAAGTTTGCTTTTCATAACTCGTTGAATTTTAGTGAGTTAAGTGAAAATAAAAGCAAACGGGAGAAAAGAAAAGCCAGCACAACCTGACGCAAAACGCGCACAGACCTGCCACCAAATTCCCGACCTTTCGCCCGAAAGCCGATGATATTTTGATAGCAGGCAGGTCTTCTGACTTGGTTCATTTTTGGCGCCTTCCCATCCCGATTTCGCGGAAAAGTGGCCTATTGCCAAAAATTTTTGATGAACCTTACAGCAGCGGGGACTGTCCGGGATTTTCACCCGATTCCCTTTTCAGGTGCCGAAAAAAGCGGCACGCACCTCCAATCAGCGGCAAACCTAAAACAGTTCCCCGGTTTTTGGGCAAAAAAAAAGCCCCAACACATCTGCCGGGGCTTTGAACAACAAATTATAATCCCATGAACTTTGTCTATTGAGGAGGTGGACTTTGGTAGTTTTTGCTCATTTGCAAAGCACCAGTCCACCGTTTTGAATCTTGATTTTGATTGGCATCAACATGGTATAAATCGTTTAGCGTGTGATTGATGGGTCAAAGATGATTTGGGTTATCGCCGTGGGCAATTACATTTTTTGGGCGTTGTGAAAAGTGTTTGAAGGTTTTAACCCATAGCCATATAGAAATTCACGAAGTGTAGGCTAGCTTTTGGTTGTTCAAAACCCATGATTGCTATGTGAATTTTCTTTGTGCCTGTTGTGTTGACTATCCCTCGGTTTAAAGTTTCTCCTTCTGAATAAATCAAAATTGTGAAAAGCAAATAAATTTTCGCCATCATTTTTTCCTGAAAAAAAATTTCCGACGGCATTTTTAAAGGACAAACAACCCGACGA
>JANOQP010000986.1:0-1844 GCA_031414895.1 Saprospirales bacterium | reverse complement strand
CGAACCGTCCTCTTTGTTGAAGGTCAGGCGGGTATCGACGCGGTGGCCCGCCGTGTCTTCGAGGTCAAATTCGGCGCGCTCCGTGCCGAAACTGATGGCGTACCTGTTTTTGTAGAACTGGCGCAAAAAAGGCACGACCGCATGCTTGATCGCATCCTCGGAAATGGGGGCGGCGGGCAGGTTTTCTCCCATAAAAGGCGCATTTTCGGGCAGTTCGGCCATGTCAATTCTTTGTTTTCGGCCTTTTTTCCTCAAAAATGACCTTGCCTTTTTTTTGTTCAGCTTCCCATTCGAGCTTCCTTTTTTCCTTGAAACCCGTGGCCAATGCTTTGATCTCGATGGGCTTTCCGTTCAAATGTTGGTGCCACGCGAGGAGCATGAACGAGGCCATATCGTCCGGGAAGCTCACGCCCGCCGAGCGCAAATAATGGCTCAACCGCGACCCCTCGAACAGCGACCAATTGAGCTTCATCCAAAGGCCGAGGCGCGGGGAAAGGGTGCTGTCCACTTTTTCTTCCGGCAATGTTTTTACCTTGAACTTCGATTCCGCATCCACCATTTTGTTGAGCACCGCGAACACGTCGTCGAGGTTTTTGGGGATATAAACACCGTTGATCTTGTCGAGGGCGATGCGCCGGTTGTACTCCGCCTCGATGGATCTGTCGGTGCTGGGCAGGTTGTTTGCCTCTTGCGCGGAGGCGAAAAGGCCGCAAAAGGCCGCGAAAAGCGCGAAAAAGAGCCGTTTCATCATTTCTTTGTGCATATTTTGATAGACCTTTCTAACGCAAAAAACGCCGCCCGTCACATGACCAAACGCCGCTATCTCGAAATTTTTCTTTTTGAAACCATCCTTTGGCTCGGCCTCTGGCTTGTGAGCGACTATGTGGCGACGCTCCTGACGGTCATTTTGTGCGCCGTTTTGGTTTCCATTTTGTTGTTTTCGCTGGTCGCGGAATTCATCGAAAGGTCAAAAGTCCCGGCCAGTTATTTCATCATCATGGCGCTATCGATCGCGGCGGGCATCTTGGCGGGGCTGTTTTACTTGGTGGTTTTTGGGGGAGAATTGGGTTTTTTAGAAAAGTGAAATTGGCCACGAACGAATATTTTAAAGGGCAGTTTTTTCAAACCCGGCCTATATTTGTCCAAAATTCAATAAAAAAATGACCCATCTGTTGATTGAAAGAAACCCGGAAATCATGCTAGGCAAACCGGTCATCAAGGGCACGCGGATTTCCGTCGAGCTACTGATGCGCAAAATGTCGGACGGTTTTTCGGTCGAGGATATCCTCGAAATGTACCCGCAATTGAATTTGTTGCAAGTCCAAGCTGCATTTGCTTTTGCAGCGGACAAAATCGCGAACGAGGTCATTTTTGAGCTAGCATGATTCTTCTCGCCGACGAAAACCTGAACCACCGTTTTATCAATGCCCTGCGGAATGCCGGGTTTGAAGTCCGCTCGGTCGCGCATGAAATCCGCGGAGCTTCAGATTTGACCGTTTCCAAATTTGCCGTTCAGGAAAATGCAATAGTCCTCACAGAGGACAAGGATTTCGGCGAATTGGTCTTTTCACAAAAAATCGCGGACGTTTCCGTCATTTTTTTGCGATATTCAAAACCTGAACTTGATCTGACTGAAAGGCTCTTACTTCAAGCTGTCAACCAATTTTCCACAAAAAAAGGCCGGTTTTTCATCACCATTTCGAGGGCCAAGATTCGCGTCAGCGAACTTTGAATTTGCTCAATTCAATTCCCCCTCCATCTTATAGATCCTCGGCAAGGCCCGATGGTCGGTCAAATCGTGCATCGACGCGGGAAGCATGAGCACGCTCAACGCGCCGGCCGCG
>JANOQP010000985.1:0-12762 GCA_031414895.1 Saprospirales bacterium | reverse complement strand
GTAAAAGTTGGTTTGGTTTGCACCTCAAAACTACACTTTTACCCTTTTTTTTTATCTAAAACCTACCCTTCTGGATTTACAAACCGTTACGAACCATTGTAATTTGGCACGAACCATTGGATATTGCTTCATGGTTGAAATTTTTAAAGTTTCAACAAAGTTGCGGGACGACATGAAGCGAAAATCGCCGACCGAGCCAATCAGGCAAGAAAGGGAAGGAACTGCCCCATTTTGCGAAGGAAGGGGGCGACGAGGGTCAAAAATTCACCCTTTTGGGTAATTTTTGTATCAAAAAAGTTGTAGAACTTTGACCCGGCGCAGGTGGTGATGCCCGAAAGCCGCCCTTTTCATGCCGATTCGACCACGCGCGGCGGCAGATTCGGCTATCTCCCCGAGACCGCCAACGAGGTACTGGACATCCAACGGACCCTCCAAAACGCCAACTGGACGGCCCAAATCGACACGGGCTATCAGGCGACCGAGGAGGTCTTCCGCAGCATCGGGCAAGGGGGGCCGTCGCCGCGCATCCTGCACATTGCGACGCACGGCTTTTTTTATCCCGACCCGGTCGCGTCGCGGAAGGCGGGTTTCGGATTGGGGGGCGAAACGCAAGTTTTCAAAACCTCCGACGACCCGATGGTGCGCTCCGGCCTCTTGCTCGCCGGTGCCGACGGCCCGTGGACGACCGGAACAAGCCCCGAAAACCGCGAGGACGGCATCCTCACCGCCTATGAAATCAAGCAAATGAACCTCTCGAACACCGAGCTCGTCGTGCTCTCCGCCTGCCAGACGGGCCTCGGCGACATCGCGGGCAACGAGGGGGTCTACGGCCTGCAACGCGCCTTCAAAATCGCGGGCGCGAAGTACCTCGTCATGAGCCTCTGGAAAGTCAACGACGACGCCACCCGCGAAATGATGGCCGATTTCTACAAACAGTGGCTCGAAAACGGGCTGGAAATCCCGGCGGCCTTCCGCAAGGCGCAGCAAACCATGCGGGCGAAATACCCGACGCAGCCGTTTTTATGGGCGGGGTTCGTGCTGGTGGAGTGATGGAAACTGCCGCAAAGGCGCAGAGGACGCAGAGCCTTTTTTGTAAAAACCCTTTGCGCCCTCTGCGCCTTTGCGGCAATACCGAGACCTGTCAAAACGAATAGACGCGGTCGATTTTCTGGACGAAGTCGCGCATCCGCTCAAAACGACCGCTTTCGGTCAGGAGCCTGGACAGCTTTTTTCGGGCGCGGAGGGTCCGGTTGCGGGCAGCCTCCGCATTGGCGATGCCGAAGGCTTTGGCTATCTCGCCCGGCGTGAGGCCGGCCGCCCAGGCTTGGAGTAAAAGCCGCTCCTCTTCGGTGAGCAAATCGAGAAGGGCGCGGGCAACCCGCTTTTTGTCCGCGTCGAACAGCCCATGATCGGCTAGCCCAGGGTCGGGCGGTTCGATGCCGAACCAATTTACGACGAACCATGTCCGCCAATTGTAGTTCCTCGACGTGTTGGCCTGCCAGCGACGGTAGGCAATTGCCACATAAAAGGTGCGGAGCGTCGAGTCCGCCCGGAACCGGCGTTCCTTGATTGTCATCCAAAATGGCGCGAGCGCCTCGGAAACGGCCAAGTCCGCTTCATGGCCGTTTCCGCCCGAACGGGCAATTTTCCGCTTGGCAATGTGCCACCAGCCCGAATCGCGGGTAATGAACCGAAAGGCCTGTTGGTGCCGATAGTGGTCGTTGCCACAGATGGCCTGAATCAGTTCTTCGTCGGTGAAGGCGATTGTTTTCTTGTCCATAAAACCGGTGTCGTTTTGGCACGGCCCTCTGGAAAAACCGCCCGCATTGGGCATGGCGATGGCCAATCGGGGCATGGCCCAATGCGTTTTTTTCTTCCAGAAAACCGTGAAAAGAAAGGGAAGGCGCGCTCGCGGCGGCGCGGTTGAGGACGAAGATGGCCAGCACCTCCTTGGTCATGTTGACCTCAAAATTGCCCTGGTGCGCCGGGTCGAACCATTTCATGAGGTTCTGGAGGCTGTTGCCCGCGACCGATAGCCCCGTCTCGGCGAGGATCGTGGCAGCGAGGTGGTCGAAATCGGTCTGGCGGTACTCGGTCTTGGTGTTCTCCTCAAAAAGCCATGCGAGGGAGAAAAGTGCCTGGAGGTTTTGGCTGTTCGTATGTTCCATAAAGGGAGGTTGGTTGGTAAAGCAATTTTACATTCAAATGTTGGTACAGAAAAACATATCGGGGTCCCGCCCAATGGCCAAAAAAAATGCCCCTGTTCCAAACAGTGATATGTCAGTGATCCCAAATAACCGCAAAGGCGCAGAGGGCGCAGAGTTTTTTTATCAAAAGCCTTTGCGTCCTCCGCGCCTTTGCGGCCAATCAAAAGCTCAAAACCGGTAGACCAAATCCACATCCACCTGCCCCCCCGGTCGCCGGGCGCCCGCGACGGCGGGGATGTCCAGCCGCAGGCCCTTTTTGAAAACGGGGTTGCCCAAAATGCTCCTGCAAAAAGAGGTCTGCAAAAAGAACCGCTCCGACAAACGCCACTCCGGCCCCAGCCGCCATTGCAGGCCGAACGTGGTCGAACGGGACTTGACAGGGATTTGGACATTGCCCCAATAATCCGCAAGGATGTCCGCCTCGCCCGCCAACCAGTTGAACGCGCCCAAAATGCGGGCCTCGCCGACGACGCGGAGCCGTTTGACCGGGGTGCTGGTTCGGGCCGCGATGCCCGGTTTGAGGGCGATGCCCCTGAATTGGCCGTTCAGGTTGGTGCCCGAAAAATCGGCTTCGTCCACGTCCATATTGGCGAACGAGGCCCCCAGTTGGAAGGAGAGGAAACGGTTCCGCTCGCGGTTCAGGTAGGCTTCCAACTGGGGACGCCCGCCGAAGCCGGACAGGTTCAGGGCCACCGCGCCGTGGCGTTTTGCCGCCGGGGCCTGCGCCATCGGAACCTGCGCCTGGCAGATGGACAGGAGCAAAAAGAGGGCTGAAATGATTGGCTTTTTCATAAAAAAAGGAAGTTTGGCAATGGGTCAATCTCAATCCACGATGATGCTGGCGCCGTCGGAACGGGCCGAGTCGAGCGTGGTCGAGGCGATTTCTATCCGGTCGATTTCGACCTTGAACCGGCCCGCGTCCCCCTCCAAAAAGATGGCGCGGCGGTAGCGCAGGGCGAGGGTGTCCGTCCCGTTTTTCCCGAACAGCAAAAAGGTGCAGCCATCGGCCCCGGGGTCGAGCGGCAGGGCGTATTCCACCGTATTGCTGAACCAGTCTTGCGCCCGGTCGATGCCTTCGGCGATGTCGAGGCCGGCCACCCGGTCGAACCGGTAGATGTCCTCCTGATGGGCCTCCACGGCAAGATGGGAAAAGGCCGTGTCCGACACGATGCCCGGCACGCCGGTCAGGAAGAACAGGAGGCTCGACGGTTCGCGCACGGCGGCCCACGCGAGGCTGTCGCACAAAAACAGGTCGTCGGGGTTCGACAAAAGGGCCTGTTTGAACGCCGCTTGTCGGATGGAATCCAACAGGTCCGGCAGCTCGCCGGCTTTCAGTTTTGAAAAAAGGGAGTCCAAATCGACGTTGCCCGAGCTCACCGGGAAACTGCCCTCTTTGGTTTCGACAAAAACAACGGGGCCGTTGAGGAAGTCGATGCGGAGGCTGTGGATGGCCGAATCGAGGACCGTGATTTGGTGGTAGCCGTCGGTTACCCGCATGGGCAGGCTCTTTTGGCCGTTGACGGAAACATCGTCATTTGGCTGGCCCACTTCGCAGGAAGATAGAAAGGTCAGCATCAGCGCAGCGGACAGCACCGCCCCCGCCAATGCCCGGAAAGGCGCATTGAAAAGCATGGCAAAAGCATTTTAAAAGGTTGAAAATCAGCGGGTTACAAACGTGGCGGTCGCGGCCCCCCGCTCGGTGCGGACCTCGGCGAACCAGATGCCGGGCGGCCAGTTTTCGAGATTGAAACGGAAGGGCAGGTTTCCTTTTTGGGAAATGACCGGTCGGCCGGTCGCGTCGTAAATGGTGCAAAGGGCGGTTTCGCCGTCCCTTTTTGTCGGCATCGAGATTTCCACAAAATCGGAAGCGGGGTTCGGGGAGACGGTCAGTTTGACCTTTTCAAAATTTGGCTCGGAGGCCGCGACGGGCGTGCAGTCCGAGCCGTCGAACAAGAAGCGGGCGAGGGCAAAATCAGTTTGGCCCACGTCCCCAAAAGCGGTCGTATCGGCAACCACGCCAAAACAAACGAATTGGCAGGCATCGGGCAGGACGGCCAGCCGGAAGGCAAATGCCCCTTTTCCGTCCAATTTTTTGAAAACAAAACTGGTGTCGCCAAAAGTTTGGTCAGGTTTTCCAGTCTCGTCGAAACGCTGGATGGAGAAGCCTTTTTTCCAGTCATCCGAAAAGGTAGGGCTGTGAGAAACCATGATTTTGTCCCCAAACAAGGCCATCCCGCCCAATATTTCGCTTCCTTCAAAGACATAAAGACCCTTGATGTTCGAGTACATGGTGGGCTTGCCGAAGCTGGTATCGACCGTTCCGTTTGAAAAAACCTTGGCCAACCCGCAAATGATAGGCTCAGGGCCAGCCTCTCCAAAACCGAGCGCATAGTCGCCCGATTGCCACCTCATGAGGCGGCCAAAACGCCAATATTCTTGATAACCAGCGGTCATTTTGCCGCCGTCGCCGAACGACGGGTCAAGTGTCCCGTCATTCAGATATCGCGCCATGGCACAATTCGGAAATTTGGTTTGGAGGTTCGGAGATACTTCCACCCCTGCCGCGCCGCAGACCGTGAGCCGCCCGTCCGGCTCGATGAGCAAGTCCTCGATATGGTCATCGCCAGCCTCGAAATCCGTGAAGACCGTCCCGCCGGCCCCGAAACCTGTGTCGGGCGAGCCGTCGGCGTTGAGCCTTTTGAGCATGAAATCGGCATCGATGCCCGCCCATTCGATTTGGAGCTTGCCCGCGAGGACGATTTTCCCCGCCGCGTCCACGGCGACCGAGCGGAGCGATTGGCCGTTTTTTGGGAAAACCTTGAGGCCGTCGAGGCCAAAACCCAGGTCCCGCGACCCGTCGGGCATCAGCCGGACGACGAACATCTGCAGGCTGTCCACATCATTGTACCAAGTGAAATTTCCAGCCAAAACGATGCGGCCATCCGGTGCGGGATAAAGCGCGATGCCCTCCAAAACAGGGTGCTTGGTCGGGTAGTAGATTGCAAAAACGCTGTTTTGGGCGAACGCTAGGTCGGGGGAGCCGTCCGCCAAAAAACGTTTCACGACAGCCACTTGGTGGATATCCGTGTGGCTGTCGCCGCCCGCGAGGAGCTTCCCGTCGGGCTGGGCGGCGAGCGCGGTCGGTTTGTCAAAATCGTCGAGGTTGAAGATGGTGAAGCCCTTTCCGGCAAAACTGGTGTCGAGCGATTGCGCCGAAAGCACCGACGCGACCGCGAACAGGAGCAAAAAGAGGGTATTTTTCATGGCATGGAACGGGTTGGGTCGGCTGCGGGCGGGCAGCTTTTGGTGAGTTGTTTTTTTGAAAAAAGAAAGGCAGAGGAAAAAGGTGGCGCGAAAGGGCTTGGTTGGAAAGAGGCCCGTTCGCGCTTTTGGCTATTTTTTGATGGCAATCCATTCGCCGCTGATGAATCCAAAAAGGCCTGCGTAGCTTCCGCTGCCGGTGCCGTTCGTGTTCAACTGGCCCGTGATTCCGTTCAAGTTCGTCTGGCCCAAATAGGTCACGCTTCCGGTCGCCTTGCCGGTCGGGAAGTCAACCTCGCCTTCAATTTTGACTACGACGTTGTTGTCATCAACGATTGCCATGAAGAAGCTGCCGTCGTCGTTGATGATACAGGATTTTGTCCCTGCATAAGTCCCTTCAAAAGTGAGCTCCCAATGCCCGCCGATGAGGGCAGCCGGGTCGGGTTGCGGGTCTTTCGTGCAACTGGAATTCGTCAGCGCGAAAAAAGTGGCCGCCAAAAACAGGCAGGCGATGCTCGAAAAAGAGGTAAAGACTTTCATGTCAGATGAAATTTTTGAAAAATGAAAAGGATGGAAAAAGTGCCGGTTCGAGCGGCGATGTTTCTGATGATGAGTGCCGCCTCTGCCAGATTGGTCCCGCCCTTTTTCCATTTTTTTTCAAAAAAAACCCGCCCCCGCAGCCGTCAAGACTCCGGGGGCGGTTTCCCAAAAAACAAAAGGCCAGCCCTCCCCTACTCAATCAGCACAAAACCCGCCCAAGCTCGCGGCTTTTGAAATTCCTCCTTCGAGTGGTTTTGCATGAAAGCCTGTGCCTTTTCGAGCGCGGCGCGGATGGGCATTTTTTCTATCAGCCAGTTTTTGTAGAACTCGCCCATCATGGCCGCCGTCGCCCCGTCGGGGACTTCCCAGAGCGACATGAGCAAATATTTCGCGCCCGCAATCTTGAAGGCCCGTTGCAGGCCGAACACGCCCTCGCTGCCCTTGATGTCGCCGAGGCCCGTCTGGCAGGCGGAGAGGACGACCAGTTCGGTGTTCCGGAGGTCGAGCTGGGTCACCTCGTAGGCGGTGAGGATGCCGTCCTCGCGGCCCTCGACGGGGTGGCCGCGCCATGCCTCGTTGGCGCCCGCGAGGATGAGGCCGGAGCGGATGAAGGGGTTGTCCGATTTTTTGAAAATGGGCGCGTTCCGGTCGTTGAGCGCAGCCGAAACGGGGTCCGGCTCGAAATAGCCGTGCGTGGAGAACATCAGGATGTTCGGCGACGGCCCGTTTTTGCCGATTTGCTTGACGGTCTCCTCCGAGGCTGCATAGTCTTCGCGGATGGTCACGTCAAAACCGGCGTTTTTGAGGGTTGCGGAGACGTTGTCGATTTCCGTTTTGGTGGAATCGAGAGATGTCCAGTATCCTTTTTCGTCATTGCCGCGGTCGGTGTCCCAATTGGGTTTTTTGGGTTCGGAATAGCTGATGCCGAGGGCTTTGAGTTCCTTGTTTTGGGTCGTGGAGTCCATTTCATAGGGGATGTTCCCAAAAAGCATGGCCGTCGCCGCGCCGTTTTCGGGCAGCCGCGAGGGCGCGGGCGCGACGAGGTGGCGCGTGCTGCGCATCGGGACGAGGTGGAAGAGCGAGCCGAGCCGCTCTTTCCCCTCGCGCTCGACCACTATCGCCGCCAAGTTGAGGCGGTGCAAATCGCCGGCAGGCGTGTAATAAACGGTCTTCACGCCCGCCAAAAGCGGCGCAATCGGCTGCCAAAGGAGTTCGGTCAACGACGCACCGACGGGGGTCCGTTCCCCAAAATCATAGGTTTCGTTGATGCCCCTTTTCAGCCGCGCGTCGAGCTGCCGCTGTTCGCAGAGAAAGACAAAATGCGGGCTTTCATCGCCCGGGCGCAGCACGAGGGCGGCGTAATGGGTGCTGTCCGTGGCGCGGAGCGGCGTGTGGTACTGGTATTTGATGAACTCTATGGCGGCCTCACCGGGGGCGAGGCGGTCGCGGACCTCGTCCCAATGCGTCACCTGCCGCGCCGCGACGAACTCCGGCGAGCGGCGGACGAGCTGTTTTTCATAGACCTCGGCCTCGTCCTTCCAGCGGGCGAGCTTGGCGGGGTCGCGCTCGGCGATGGGCTTGGCCTCCTCCTTCGCCAGCACGAAATGCCGCCAGCGGTATTCCTCATAAATGTTTTGGATGCTGGTATCGGCCTTTTCGATGGCGTTGCGGAGGGCGATGGCGTTTTCGAGGGTGGCGTTGTTGTAGAAAAGGGCGTTGTCGTAGGCGGCGATGGTGAGGGAGTCGGAGGGGTGGGTTTGGGCGAAGGAGAACGCGGTTTCAAACGTGGTCCGGTGCTTCCCCTGATAGAGCATCATCTCCCTTTCCGGGTTGGCCGCCGCCGCCTTTTTCAAAATGCTGTTGGTGGCCCGGAGGGTTTCCAGAAAAAACTGCCCCGCTTTTGGCAGTTCGTTTTTCGCCCAGTTCAGCAACGCCAGGTTGCTGACGACCTCGGCATAGTCCGGGTGTTCCGTGCCCAACATTTTTTCCAAAATGTCCTTCGCCTCCAGGTACAGGGGCTCGGCCTTTTTGTAGTCGCCCCTTTTAAAACAAAGGCTTGCGGAGCCTTTCAAGACCGTGGCATAATCGCGGTGCCCTTTGCCAAAACCCTTGTCCTTGATGGTTTGCCTTGCTTCTTCAAAAAGGGCTTCGGCCTTGCCGGGGTCGCCTTTCATCGAATAGAGGTTTGCCAGTGCGCCTATCTCCCGGGCGTAATAGGCGTGCGCCCTGCCCAGCGCTTTTTCCAAAATGTCCTTCGCCTCCAGATATAGCGGCTCCGCTTCGTCATACTTGCCTTGGTCGGTATAGAGGTCGCCCAAGTATTCAAGGATAAGGGCGAAGCTGTAGCTCTCTCTGCCCAGCACCTTCTCCTTGATTGCCCTTGACTCCCAAAGCAGGGTCTCTGCCTTGCCGAAATCGCCCTTTTCCTGATAGAGGCGCGCCAGATACTCGAGGCTCTCGGAATAGTTTAGGTGCCCCTTGCCCAGCGTTTTCTCTTTGATTGCCATTGATTCCAAAAGCAGGTCTTCCGCCATGTCGAAATCGCCCTTGTTGAAATAGAGCATGGCCAACCCGTCTTGGCTCGTGGCGAAATCGGGATGTTCCCTGCCCGCTATTTTTTCCCGGACCGACCTCTCTTCCAAAAAACAGGATTCGGCTTTGTCCAAGTTGCCCATGTTGATGTAAAAATACCCCAAGTCTTCCAGCGTCGTGGCATAGCCGAGGTGGGCTTTCCCGTGCACTTTTTCACGAATGGCCTTTACTTCCAGATACAACCGTTCCGCTTTCACGTACTCGCCCTTGTTCATGTAAAGGGTTCCAAGGTTCATGAGCGTGATTGCATAATAGGGGCTCCACTCCCCCAATGCTTTCTTCCGGATTGCCATCGCTTGCAGATAGTAGGCTTCCGCCCGGTCGATGTCCTGCATGAAATGGTGAACATAGCCGTGACGGTGGAGGCAGGCCCCGTATGCGGCACTCGCCGGGCCAAAGGCTGAAAGAGCCATGCGCTCGGCTTCCTCGATTGCCCGCAAGGCTTCCTCAAACTGCCCTTTATCGCTCAATTCTTGGCTCAAACGCGCCAAACTGTCCACCTCCTGCACTACCGACATCGAGTCCCGCACCTGCCCAAACCCCGCCCGTCCGCCGAGGCAACCAATAAAAACCAGCATGGTCTGAAGCCAAAATTTTGCAAAAAGGGAGCGCGAAATTCTCATAAAAAGGGAGCGGGGAAAGGGTGATTGGAAAAAAGCAAGCATTCGCGCAGCAACATACAACCGGTGCGCACACAAAAAACCCGGCCCCCCAACAGCACCGCAAAGCACCGCCAGAAGGCCAGGCAACAGGGTTCCAAAGCGTCCTCACCGGGCGGTGACCTCGAGCTTCTGCGTCCACAGCTCGCCGCCCGATTGCAGGTGGACGAAATAGGTGCCGCCGGGCAGCCCCGACAGGTCGAGGTCGAATTCAAACGCGCCCATCGGCTGGTGGGCCGTTTTTGAAAAGACCGTGCGCCCCAAAAGGTCGAACACGAAGATGCCCACCTCGCCCTCCGCGCCGGTTTCCGCGCTCAAACGGGCAAAACCATCGCTCGCCGGGTTCGGCGCGAGGCGGAACTCGCCGGGCAGGAGGTCGGCCTGTGCCGCGCCGGTTGCTTCCTCGGCCTCAATTTCCCATTCGATGGGGTCGGCCTCGCCGTCGCCGGAGGCCATGGCGAGGGCCGATGCCGGGTCGCCGCCGCCGAAGTTCTGGTCGCAGTTCGCGCCCTGTTTGATGGTGTATTTTGAGCTCGCCGCCATGTTGTTGCTGAGCTCGATGGGGCAGGCGAAATAGCCGCAATCGAAGTGCTTGCTGTGCTTTTTGATGTTCGTCGTGCCTTCCAGCCCGGTTTTCACCAAAAAGGCGAAGCCCTGCCCGATGGCCGAGTTCATGAAATTGGCCGCAAAAACATCGTGCCCGCAGAACACGCCCGTGTGCAGGTAATAGGGGTTGCCCAGCGTCTTGAGCCGGTAGGCGATGTCCGACGAGCCGTAGATGGTCGGGAAAAGGCCGAGGCACGGCACGAAACTGCCCCGGTAATATTCCAACAGCTCGTCGTTGGTGCCGTGCGCCATGAAGACGGGGATGGCCTTTTCGTCCGTGCCAATCCAGTTGGTGTTGAACACGCCGCCCGCGATTGACCAAACGCCCTTCACGCCCGTCGGCGGGTCGAGCTTTTCGCGCAGGCAGTGCATGGCCGCGTTCGGGTTGCCGGCCTGCGGGATGATGGTCGTGATTTCGTTCTGGTCGAGGAAGGCCACGTTGAGCGTCGTCACCGCGCCCGCCGAGTAGCCACCGACGAACATCCGGTCGGGGTTGATGGAGTACGTCGCGGCGTTGTTTTGCAGGTAGCGGAAGGCGTCGTTCGCGTCGCAGGCGGCGGCGTAGGCGGCGGGCTGCATCGAGTTCACCCAGTCAAGCGTGAGCGGCAGCATAATGTTCGGCACGTTGCAGTCCGCGTTCTTGCAGAGCCGGTACTCGATGCAGGCGGCAATCCAGCCTTTTTTGGCGGCCAGTTCGGCGATGGGGTACATCTCCGTTGGCGAGCCGCCCACGAAGCCGCCGCTGTGGATGAGCATGATGACCGGCCGTTTTTAGCCCGCAGGGAGGTCGGCGGGGCGGTAGATGCGGATTTTGAGGTTCTGGGTCGGCGGGTTGTTGCCCGATTTGACGGACGGGGCGTTCGTTTTGTACGTCAAATCGGTGTACGCCGTCGGGTGGTCCTCCGAAAAACAGACGGTCGTGCTGTTGAGCGATTTGCCCTGCGCGAGGGCGTTTTGGGCCATCAGCGAAAAGGCGAGGAGCGCGAAAAGGGTGGCAACTTTTTTCATGTTTGAAAAAATTTTGAGTGAAAAATGGACTGTTCAAAAGCGGTCTTTGGGGCAAGGCGGGGGCTGGCTCCCGGTTTTCACCGGAAGCAATTGCTGGTTTTTGAATCGAAAAAGAAGGGCGTTCTTTTGGAGCCGTCCGCGCTATTCGACCTTTTCCAAAAGCACGATGGGCCTATACGAGGAGAACATGCCCGGGGAAACCGCCCCGTAGCGGTGCTCCCAGTTCATGCGGACCTTTTGGCCCGGCGCCAGTTCTCGGATGAGCGCGAGCCATTTGTTCCCTTGAAGTTCCTTTTTGTGGTAATCAGAGAGGCGATAGCTGCGAAATGTTTCCTGTTTGTCGCCACTGCTGTGCTGCTTTGAGTAATGCGTGTAGTTCAGCACCCTGAAGTTGGCGTATTCGCCCGAGTGCGCACACTTCGGGCAGTGGCCCGTGAACCCCCCGCAGACGCGGTACTCGATGCCTTCAAAGACCGCGATGGTCTGGTGTTCTGCATACAGCTCGGTCTTGGCGACCATCATGTCGGTCTCATAGTCGGCCAGTTTCACGTTGGGGTTTCCCCGCAGCCCTTTTTCGTAAAAGCGGAGGGCCTTTTCGCCTCCTTTCTCGCCCGCCACGACGATTGCCCAGCCCATTTCCGGGCGCAGGGCCATGGTCACGGGGTCCTGGCGGAGGCCGACGAGGCCGGCGCAGAACTCGAGCGCGTGGACATTCAGGGACAAATCCGTGAACTCGACATCGGCCTTCGACATCTTGCCGGGCAGGGTTGTCGGTTTGATGGCGAACAGGCCAAACTTATGGGGCAAAAGGTCGCGGGCCTGTTGGTTGCGCGGCAGTTTGGCATCCGCTTCGATGGCGGCCTCGAACTGCCTGACCGCCTCCGGGTTGGTCACCCAAGGGTTCTTTTTTGTCAAAACATAGGGAAAAAACTTCACCAGCCAGCCGGTCAAGTAGTTCTCCCCGCCGCCCCCGCAGCCCCTAAACACGTCAATGCTTCTGGAATCGACCATTTTCGACCAAAACCCCTTGTTCGGCTCGCCCTTCGAGGCCATCGTGAACTCGTGGAGCAACGGCACGAGCTCCTTTGTCCACCATTCGAGGTCGTACTGGGCGAGGCTGGCGGCGTTGCGCTCTACTTTTTCCCAATCTTCCGGGCTGCCTTCGAGCGTGATTTCGGGGATGCCGCAAATCGGGCGCATCGCGTAGTCGAAATAGGAGTCCATCGCCCGCATCAGCACCACTTCCATGGCCGCTTTTTCGAGGGGGCCGGTCGTTGAGAAACGGGGCAATAGGTTGTCCCAGACCCCCGTGCGCGTGTTCTGCCTAATCTGTTCGCTGAACTCCGGGAAGGTGCCCGCCCAATCGTTCGGCTCGCCCAGGTACCAATTCCTGAAAACGGTGAGCGTCTTTTTTTTCTCAAATTCCACGAAGTGGTGGCGCAGTTCCTCCGGCGCCGCGCTCACATGGGCGGCCACGCCTTGCAGGATGGTCAGCCAGATCATATCGGGCGAAAGCACCAGCGGGCGGTGTTCCCCGTGCGCCAGTTTGGCCGCCACGACCAGCGGGTTGGCGCCGTTGGTGGCGACAAAACTGCCCCCGTTCTGGGCCATCGCCTCCAAGCGGTACATTTTGGGGAAATCGGTCAAAAACCACATTTTGGGGTCTTGGATGCCGTATTCCCGCAGGAAATCATGCCATGAAACCCGGTTTTTCTCCTCCAATTGGAGCGACGACAGGACCATGTTTTCCCAAGAGGCCGTTTCCAAAGGTGTTTTGGCCCTCTCGACGGGGCAGACGGGGAATGTGGTCGATTGGGCGGTGAGGACTGTTTGCATGGTCAAAAAGAGATAAATAATTCAAGTTGCGCGGTAGTCGCTCGTTAGGGTCT
>JANOQP010000984.1:0-11982 GCA_031414895.1 Saprospirales bacterium | reverse complement strand
GTGGGGCCGGGGTTTGGCAAGAGCCGTTGTTGTTGCGGACGAGGATGGCAAAGTTGCCGCCCGCAAGGTTTGGGAAATAGGGGTTGGCCTGCCAGCTCGTGCCGCCATTTATGGAATATTCCAACGGCAGCACGCCGCCCGAGGCTTGCACGAAAATGGAGCCGTTCGACTGCGAACAGCCCGGATTGTAGGCCAAAACCGACAAGATCGAGACCGGCGCGGGGCTGGTCAAAACAACCGGCGCAGCAAACGGGACGACGCAACTGCCGTCCGAATTCCGCACAAAAATCGAGTAGGTGCCCGCCGCGAGGCCGGTGAACGAATTGCTGGCCTGCCAGCTCGCGCCGCCATTTATCGAATATTGGAGGGGAGCGGTGCCGCCCGTGGCATTGACCGAAATTGCGCCCGTCGATGCCGAACAGGTCGCCGGATTGGTCGGCGTGACGCTCACGATGGTCGCCGCGGTCGGTGCGGTCAGGGTCGCGGCGGTCGGTGCCGATTGGCAAAAACTCACCGAGCTGCGTACCAAGACCGAATAGTTGCCCGCCGAAAGCCCCGAAAAGAGGTTGCCCGACTGCCAAGTCGTGCCGCCGTTGATGCTGTATTGGATGTTCGCGCCGGTCGCGGTGACGGTCAGCGAGCCGTTGTTCGTGCCGCAGCCCGCCGGGTTTTGCGGCGCGACGGACACCAAAACGGGCGCGTCAGGGCTGATGAGGGTAATGATCTGGTTGAAGGTGTTCGAGCAAAACGAGTTGTTGTTCCGAACATAGACCGAGTACGAACCCGCGCCGAGGCCCGAAAACTGGTTGGAATATTGCCAAACCGTACCGTTGATGCTGTATTGGTACGGCGCGGTGCCGCCCGATGCGAAAACGGTCAATAGCCCGTCGTTGCCCACGCAGCCCGGTTGTTGGCCGGTCACGTTGATCACGATCGGTTGCGTGACCGTCGTGACCTGCACCGGCTGGTTGAGCGAAACGGGGCAGGTCCCGCCCGCATTCCGCACGAAAACCGAGTAGGTGCCCGCCGCGAGGCTGGTGAACGAATTGCTGGCCTGCCAGCTCGCGCCGCCATTTATCGAATATTGGAGGGGAGCGGTGCCGCCCGTGGCATTGACCGTGATGGTGCCGTTCGTGTTGTTGCAACCGGAGGTCGTCCCGGCGGTAGCGCCGAGGATGGTCGGCGCGGTCGGCGCGGTCAGCGTCGCCGATTGGCCGGTCGAAAGGCAGAGCCCGTTGAGGCTGCGGGCGAGGATGGAATAGGTCCCTGCCGCGAGGTTTTGGAAAATATTGGACGACTGCCACGAGCTGCCGCCGTTGATTGAATATTGGAGGTTTTGGCCGGAGGCCGTAATTGTGACCGAGCCGTTGTTCAGCCCGCAGCCCGTCGGATTGGTCGGCGAAACGGACGAAACGATGGGCGTTTGCCCGCCCGTCAATGTGATCGGGGTGAAAAACTGGTTCGAGCAGGAGCCATTATTGTTTCTAACAAAAACGGTATAAGTACCGGCAGCCAGTCCCAAAAATTGGTTCGAAACCTGCCAGACCGTGCCATTTATCGAATATTGATAGGGCGATGTGCCGCCCGTTGCGACCGCCGCGATCGAGCCGTCGTTGCCCGCGCAGGTCGGTTGTTGCGCCAAAACATTGGTCAAAAATGGCTGCGTCGTCCCCTGCACCGTGATCGGTTGGGCATACGCGGTCGGGCAGGTACCGTTCGAATTGCGCACCATTATATTATACGACCCCGCCGGGAGGTTTGAAAAAAGGCCGGACGCCTGCCAAGTTGCCCCGTTGTCGCGGCTGAATTGGTACGGCGCGGTGCCGCCCGTCGCGTTCACAAAAATGCTGCCGTCGGAAAGCCCGCAATCGCTCGTCGCCGTCACCTGCACCGAGCTGATGGCCGGGGCCGTCGGGGCGGTCAGGACGACCTGTTGCGGGTTCGATTGGCAGAGCGCGAGGCTGTTGCGCACCAAAACGAGATAGGTGGCGCCCGCGAGGCCGCTGAACGTGTTGGCATTTTGCCAAGCGTAGCCGCCGTTGATGGAATATTGCAGGTTTGCGCCCGTCGCCGCGACCGTGATCTGGCCGTTCGACACGCCGCAGCCGCTCGGCTGGATCGCGGTGACCGACAAAATGGCCGGGGCCGCCGTGCCGTTCAGCACCACTTGACCGCTGTATTGATTGGAACAGGCCGATCCCTGATTGCGCACAAAAACCGGGTAACTGCCCGCCGCGAGCCCCGAAAACACGCTCGACGATTGCCAGACCGTGCCGTTCAAGCTGTATTGGTACGGCGCGATGCCGCCCGATACCGTCACCGAGATCGTGCCGTCGTTGTTCGTGCAGGTCGGGTTTTGGGAAGAAACGAGGATGATGACCGGTTGCGAAGTGGTCGAAACGACCACCGGGAACGGATAGGCCGTCGAGCAAGTGCCGTTGAAATTTCGGACATAAACCGTGTACGAACCCGCCGCGAGGCCCGAAAAAGTTGTCCCCGTTTGCCAAGTCGTATTGTTTATGGAATATTCGAGGGGGCCTTGTCCGCCCGTTGCCGCGACGGTGATTGAGCCGGATGACTGGCCGCAATCGTTGGTCGGCGAGGCGGTGATATTGGTGAAAGTTGCGCCCGTCGGGGCCGTCAACGTGATATTTTGCGCCGCCGTTTGGCAGAGCGAGACCGAATTGCGCACCAAAACCGGGTAGCTGCCAGCCGCGAGACCAGTGAACACGCCGGAATTTTGCCAAGTCGTGCCGCCATTTATCGAGTATTGCAAATTCGCGCCCGTCGCCGAAATGTTGATCGTGCCGTTCGTCCCGGCGCAAACGGTCGGGTTGGTCGGCGTGACCGAGTTCACGACCGGGGCCGCCGGGGCCGTCAAAACGGTTGCATTTCCAAAAGTCGCGGCGCATGAACCGTTCGCATTCCGCACCAAAACCTGATAGTTGCCCGCCGCGAGGTTTGAAAAAATATTGCTTGCCTGCCACGTCGCGCCATTGTCGATAGAATATTGGAGCGGTGCCGTGCCGCCCGTCGCGGTAATGGTGATCGAGCCATTATTGACCGAACAAGTGGTCGGGTTTTGCGGCGCGACCGAACTGATGGCCGGGGCCGTCGGGCCGTTGAGGTTGACCGGGTTTGCGGGCCACGCTTTCGGGCAGGAATTGTCCTGATTCCTTACCCAAACGGTATAATTTCCACTGGAAAGGTTCGAAAAAACATTGTTCGTGAACCAGTTCGCGCCGTCGATAGAATATTCGAGCGGCGCGATGCCGCCCGTCGCATTGATCGCGATCGAGCCAGTCGATTGGCCGCAATCGGTCGGCGGGGTCGCCACTACCGAGTTGAGCGAAGGCTGCGGCGGCGTCGCCACGGCGATGGGCTGCGACGACGATATCACGCAGGTCCCGTTCGCGTTCCGAACTTGGACATTGTACGAGCCGGCGGCGACATTTTGGAAAACATTGGAAGTACTCCAAGTTGCGCCGCCGTTGATGGAATATTCGAGCGGCGCGAGGCCACCTGATGCGTCCACGATAATCAAACCGTCGGCGACGTTGCAATCGGAGGTCGGGCTGGTGATGATGTTCAAAATAGAAGGGCCGCTCGGCGCGGTAAGCGTCACTTGTTGCGAACCGGATTGGCAAAGCGAGACCGAGCTACGCACCAAAACGGTGTAAATTCCGTCGCCAAGTCCGGAGAAAACGTTCCCGTTTTGCCAAGTCGTGCCGCCGTTGATCGAATATTGAAGGTTCGTTCCCGTCGCCGAAACCGTGATTGAGCCGTTGTTCGTGCTGCAGTTTGTCGGGTTTTGCGGCGTGGCCGAGGTCAAAACGGGCGCGGCCGGGCCGGTCAGGGTGACGGTGCCGTTGAATTGTTTTTGGCAAGAATCGTCCGCATTTCGGACAAAGGCCGTGTACGTCCCGGTTGGCAAATTTGAAAAAACATTCGATGTCTGCCAGGTCGTGCCGTCGAGGCTGTATTCGAGCGGGGCCGTGCCACCCGTCGCGGAAATCGTGATCGAGCCATTGTTGACCGAACAGGAAGTGACGTTTTGTGGGGTCAAACTGCCGATGGTCGGCGAGTTTGCCGGGGCCACGATGACCGGGTTTGCCGGGTACGGGTTCGGGCAGGAATTGTCCTGATTTCTGACAAAAACGGAATAACTGCCGCTCGCCAGCCCCGAAAACACGTTGGCCGTCTGCCAGTTCGTGCCGTCGATGGAAAATTCGAGCTGCCCCACCCCACCCGATGCGGTGATGGTCAGCGTGCCGTTTGTCGCGCCGCAATTGGTCGGCTGCCCGGCCACGACATTTGTGATGGATGGTTGCGAGGGCGTGCCGACGGAAACCGGCAGCGCGATTTGCGTTGCGCAAGTGGCGTTCGCATTTCGCACAAAAACCGTGTACGGCCCTGCGGCGAGGCCCGTGAAAACATTGGAATTTTGCCAAACCGTGCCGCCCAGCGAATATTGGAGCGGCGCTACCCCACCCGATGCAGCGACGGTCAAAGTGCCGTCCGAAATGGCGCAATCCGTCGTCGGCGTGGCCGTCGCGGAAAGGTTGGTCGGCGAAACGGGCGCGGTCAAAACCTCCGTCGTGCCGATGGTCGTGCAGAGCGATGTCGAATTTCGTACTCGTATATTATACGTCCCGGCGGCGAGGTTTGAAAAAGTGTTGTTCGCAAAATAGCTCGTGCCGCCGTTGATGGAATATTCGAGGTTCGGGCCGCTGGCCTGAATGGTGATCGAGCCGTTGTTCACGCCGCAATCGGTCGGATTTGCGGGGGTCACGCTGGCGATTTGCGGCGAATTTGGCGCAGCCAAAACAACCGGATTGCTCGGATAAACGGCCGTGCAGCCGGACGTTGTATTTCGGACAACGACCTCATAAGTGCCGGAGCCGAGGCCCGAAAACACGTTTGAGCTTTGGAAGGTCGAGCCGTTGTTGATCGAATATTGAAGGTTCAGGCCGCTGGCCGAAACCGTGATGGTCCCGTTGTTCGAAACGCAGGAAGTCGGGCTGGCCGATGCGACCGAATTGACCACCGGCGCTGATTTGACCGTCACCGTGACCTGATCGGTCATTGCGCAGCCGTTGGCGGTGTTCGCGGTCAGGGTGTAGGTCGTCGTCACGGCGGGCGTGGCCGTTGGGTTTTGGCAATTTGCGCAGCTCAAACCCGTCGCGGGCGACCACGAATAGCTTGTAAATCCAGCCGTCGGGGTGAGCAAAGTGCTCGTTCCGGGGCAAATATCCACGTTCGCGGCCAGCAAATTGGCAGGGCCAGAGGCCAGACAAGGTGCCGCGCCCGTGCCGACGAGGCAAGGAATTGTCCCCGATGGGCCCGTGCCGGAAGTCTCCCATTGCGGGTCGAGGTTGATGTTGAGCGAGTTGCCGTCGGCCATTGGGTCGTTCGGCGACATGATCCGGATGCTGTCCGCGCTGCAGCACGAGCCGCCATTTTCAAACGTGAAAAGCGACATCGGCACGCCCTGTTGATAGGTCAGCGCGACCGTCGGGACGGTGCTCATGCTGTAACAATAATAGTCGAAACCGGGGTTGTCCGGCGGCGTGATGACCGATTGGGCCAGCACGAAATTGGCCCCAAAATGGAGGCTCGTCAAATTGGTCGGCGTGAAACAGCCGTGCGGGACGCGGATGGTCAATTTCGCTTTTTTGGTAATATCGTCCGGCGAGGCCCAGCTGATGTCCGGCACCATCGAAACCTGGTATTTGCAGCCCGCGATGGGCTCCAATTTTAAATTGACGATGCAGCCCGGCAGCGGGGTCGAACAGGCCGCCGCGCCCGTCCCGAAAACGCAAATTGGCACGTCGTTCGAGCCGTAGCCGAGCGTCGTGAGCTGTTGGCCGACGTTCGCGTTGAGCGCGTTCGGCGGCAGGAACGGGTCGTTTTCATCGATCAAAAAGAGGTCGCCGCCCGTGCAGCTGCCCGTGTTTTGGAACGTGAAAAGCGAGACTTCCACCCCATTTTGGTAAGAAAGTGTGCTCGTTCCGAGGTTTTGGAGGGTAAATGAGAGATAATCGAAGTTCGGCGCCTCGCCCGGATGGTCGTAGCGGCTCGTTTGCGAAAAGGCCGCGCCGCCCACCAAACTGGTCAAATTGCCCGCCACAAAACCGCCCGTCGGGGCCTTGATCGTCACCTGCATCGTCGAGGTGATATTGTCCGGGCTGTTCCAAGTGACGTGCGGGAGCATCGACACGAGATAGGATCCGTTGCCCGTCGCGGTCAGTTTGTACTCGACCAGACAGGCCGCCTCGCAGGCTGCCGCGCCCGTCCCGGTGACGCAGATCGGCACGTCGTTGGCGCCAAAACCGAGGGTCGTGAGCTGTTGGCCGATGTTCGCGCTTTCCGAATTTGGCGGAAAAAAGGCATCGCTTTCCAGCACGAGCGAGATGTTGCCGCCCGTGCATTCGCCGATATTTTCAAAAGTGAACAGCGGCACTTTCACCCCATTTTGATAGGAAAGCGCCGTCGTTCCGAGGTTTTGCAAATTGAAATCGAGGTAATCGAACCCGGCATTTTCCGCCGGGTGGTCGTATCGGCTCGTCTGCGCGAACGCCGCGCCCGGCACGAGGCTCACAAAATTGGCGATCTCGAGGCCGCCCGTCGGGGCCCGGAGGCTGACCTGCATCGTCGAGGTTGTGTTGTCGGGGCTGTTCCAGGTGATCCGCGGGATCATCGAGACCTGATATTTCCCGCCGCCGAGCGGGAGGATTTCGTATTCGACGCGGCAGGCCGTTGCGCAGGCCGCCGCACCGCTGCCATCAATGCAAATGGGCACGTCATTGCTGCCGTACCCGAGCGTGGTGAGCTGTTGCGCGATGTTCGCGTTTTGCGAATTTGGCGGCAAAAAGGGGTCGGTATTATTGACCAAAAAAACCGAGCCGCCCGTGCAGGCGCCCGTGTTTTCAAAAGTAAAAATCGGCACTTCTACCCCATTTTGATAGGAAATGGCGGTCGTCCCAAGGTTTTGGAGGGTGAAAGAAAGATAATCAAAGGTCGGGGCCTCGGTCGGGTGGTCGTACCGGCTGCTCAACGCAAAGCCTGCGCCGCCGACCAAATTGGTCAAATTGGAGACCTGAAAACCGCCCGTCGGCACTTTGATGGAAGCCTGCATGGTCGATGTTGTGTTCGCCGGGCTGTTCCAAGTGACGTGCGGGATGATGCTGAACTGGTATTTCCCCGCACCGAGGTCGGTCAATTTGTAGTCGATCAAACAGGCTGGCGGCGGGGTGCTGCAAGCTGTCGAGTTGCTGGCATCGAGGCAGATCGGCACGTCCGGGCCGCCGTAGCCGAGGGTCGTGAGCTGTTGGCCGACGTTTGCCGAGAGCGAATTTGGCTTTGCAAAAGGGTCGCCGGAGGTCGGCATGAGACTGACATTGCCACCCGCGCCGCAAGTTCCGCTGTTTTGAAAACTAAAAAGCGGCACCTCGATCCCTTGCTGATAAGTGAGCGCGGTCGTTCCGAGGTTTTGGAGCGTCATTGAAATATAGTCGACGGTCGGAGCCTCGGTCGGGTGGTCGTATCGCGAGGTCTGGGCATACAGCGCACCCGCCGTGAGGTCGGTCAAATTGGAGACCACAAAGCCGCCGGTCGGGACTTTCAGGGTCACTTGTTGGGTCGAGGTGGTGTTGTTCGGCGAGGTCCAGGTCACCATCGGGACCATGCTGACCGTCCATGTCGAGCCGTTTTGGGTGAGCTTGTATTTCACAAAACAGTTTGTTCCCGAACAGATCGCGGAGCCGCCCGCATAGTTTGCCGACCAAAGGTTGTTCGTGCTGCCGCCGCCGCCGACGGTCGTGAAGTCGTTGCCGACGTTGAGGCTCTGCGAATTGGGCGGCATGAAAGCATCCAAATCGTTGTTGATCAGCTCCACCGCGCCCGAACAAACGCCGCTCCTTTGAAAGGTGAAAAGCGGCGTTTCGGCATTGGCCGTGAGGGGCATCGCCGGACTGTTTTGCATATAAAACACAAAATAGTCGAACGCCGGGTTTTCCGCCGGGGCCGAAATTTTGGGCGTGGAAGTCCATGCGCCATTGATGCCGACCACATTGGTCACTTGAAAGGCGCCCGTCGGCACCAGCACCGTCGCCTGCGCACCGAGGACGGTGTTGTTGGGGGCGGTCCAAGTGACGGAAGGTTTTGCGGAAACGCGGTAGGTGATGCCGTCTGGGAGGAGTTCTACTTTAAATTGGACCGACTGGGCAGAACCCGATGCGGTAATGAACATAAAGCACGCCCAAAGCTGGGCAAGTAGAGCTTTTTTCATGATGGAGCCTTAAAATGAATCGCTATGAGAGACAGGTGAACAGCATAAAAATGGCTGTTTCATATAGGAATGATTAAAAGAAAATGTAACAACTTAGCCATTAGCCCCAGAGGGGCGAAATATTGGTAGTATTTGAACGAACAACCTGATTTTTAGCCCCAGCGGGGCTAAATCTTTACCATGCCAGCAACATTCCGCCCCGCTGGGGCTAAAACAAGGCTGGTTTCAGGCAGTCCTACCAACATTTCGCCCCGCTGGGGCTGATGGTTAAGTTGTTACTTGACTTTTACCTTTTGCCTTCATTTGCCTTTTTACTTTTGCCCCATAAATGAGCGAAAACCTAAAAAAGGCCGCGCGCGAGGGCGCATATTGGACTGCCATCGCGCAGGTCGGTTCCGGGCTTTGCCAATGGGCGCAGCTTTTTTGGCTCGCGCGGCTGCTGCCCGCTTCTGATTTCGGTATCATGGCCATCGCGCAGGCATCCGTCGGCATCCTTGCGCCGATGACCGACCTCGGCCTCGGCCAAGCAATCATCCAACAAAAAACCATCGAAAACCGCCAGTTGAACACGCTTTTTTGGCTCAACATGGCCATCGGCACGGCGTTTTTTCTCGCCTTTTTGGGCATCGGCTGGGGCGCGGCGCGGTTTTACGGACAGCCCGAACTTTGGCCGCTCATGGCCGCCGTGGCTGTCATTTTCCTCCTCTATCCACTCGCCGCACAGCCGTCGGCAATGCTCACGCGGGCCCTCGATTTTCGCTCGCTGGCCATTGCAGACGTGGTTTCTTGGGCTTTTTCACTGTTTTTCGCTGTTTTTTTGGCAAAAAAAGGATGGGGCGTTTTCGCGCTCGGCGCGGGGCATATCATCCGATATTTGGTCGCGACGGCGTTGAGCTGGTGGCTTGCCCGGAAGATTTGCCCAATTCCGGGCCGCAGTTTCGACTGGCCCACGAGCCGCGAACTGGCGCGTTTTGGCCTGTTCGACAGCGGTGCGCGGTGGCTCGGCATTTTGCAGTTGAACGCCGACAAGTTCATCGTCGGAAAATGGCTCGGCATGGCCGAACTCGGTTTTTACAGCCTCGCTTGGAGCGTCGTACAGGCGCCGATCACGCGGGTTTTGCCGATCATCTCGAAAGTGGCAGCGCCCATTTTTTCAAGGGTCCAACATGAAAGCCCGGCCAAACTTTCGGCGGGTTTCACAAAAATCATGGTCTTGCTGTTTGCCGTCAGCCTGCCCATTTTCGTCGGCATTTCGTTGGTTTCCGATGAGTTGATCGCCGTTTTTTTTGGTGAAAAATGGCTGCCCGCCGCGCCGGTCTTGACGATTTTGAGCATCGTGGGGCTGGTCAGGTCGCTCGGTGCGCCGGGTGCAAATTTGCTGCTCGCGCGCGGCCGCCCGGAACCAAACCTTTATTGGAACATTTTTTTCACCCTCGCGACCGTCGTTTTTACGCTCGTCTGGATGCTGTTTTTGCCGACGGCAATCGGTGCGGCATGGGCCCAACTGACCTGTATTTTGGCCATCGGCTGGGTCTGGCATTGGGCCATTTGGCGTGCCGGGCGGGTCAGCTATCGCGGCATCTTGCGCGCGATTTTTTTGATGCTGATTTCCGCAATCCCTGCCGTGGTTTTGTGTTATTTTGTGGAAAAATTGGGCTGGCCACTTTGGCCCCGTTTTTTGGCAAAAGCCGTCATTCTGCTAGCTTTTGGGCTTTTTTTATTGAAAAAACAAAACATGCTGATGTATTTATTTCCCAAAAAACAAACCGCCTGAAATCATGAAATCATCCGATCCCAGCGAAAAAAGCAACGCTGCTGGCACAAATCCGCGCACCAAAATCCGGCTTCCGAATGCGAAAGCCCCGTCTATTTTATATGAGGACAACCACTTGCTCGCCATTTGGAAACCCGCTGGTTATCTCGTGCAGGCCGACGCGACGGGCGATGAGACCTTGACCGATTGGGGCCGTGATTACCTCAAAGTCAAATACGAAAAGCCCGGAAAGGTCTTCCTGCACCCCGTCCACCGGCTCGACCGGCCCGTGAGCGGCGTGGTGCTTTTTGCCCGGACGGACAAGGCTTTGAGCCGCCTGAACGAGCTTTTTCGGGACAAAAAAATGGACAAGACCTATTTCGCCTTTGTCAAAAACAGACCGCCGCAGACCACCGACCGCCTCGTCCATTTTCTCGATAAAAACCGCGAGACGAACACCGTCCGGGTTTGGGAAAGCAAGCAGAAAGCCCCCCCCGAAGCAAAGGAATCCATCCTCGACTATGAATGGCTCGGCGAATTTTCCGGCCTTAACTTGTTGAAAATCAAACCTTTAACGGGCCGTTCGCACCAAATCAGGGTCCAACTTTCGAGGATCGGCTGCCCAATCGTCGGCGACGTAAAATACGGTTCGCCCAGCCCGCTCGACGATGGCTCGATTGGCCTCCACTCGTTTTCAATGGCGTTTGAGCATCCCGTGAAACACGAGCCAATAACTATTCGCGCAACTTTATTCCCGGAAAACCCTTTTTGGAAATCAGTGGACGTTCGACGGCTGACGGCTGACGGCTGACGACGGACGGCGGACGGCCAACGGTTTGCGCTCGTCCGCCGTTGGTCGTCAGCCGTCAGCCCTCCGCCGTCCGCCGTCCGCCGTCAACCGTTTTTATGCAAACCGTTAAATTCCTCGACCTCGGCCATGCCGATTACCAACAAACCTGGGACCTGCAGCACGCGCTTTTGCAGGATTGCGTGGCCGTGAAAATGCGCAACCGCAACCGGCCCGACGACGCGCCCGTGCCGCCCGAACCGGCACCGCACCACCTTGTTTTTGTCGAGCACCCGCCCGTTTTCACGCTCGGCAGGTCGGGCAGCATGGACAATTTGCGGATCACGGACGGCGAAATGGCGGGGCGCGGCATCCAATTCTTCCCGATCAACAGGGGCGGCGACATCACCTATCACGGCCCCGGCCAATTGGTCGGCTACCCGATTCTCGACCTCGAATGTTTTTTCACGGATGTCCATAAATACGTCCGGTCGATCGAGGAGATTTTCATCCGGGTCTGTGCCGATTTTGGCATCGAGGCCGGGCGAATTGAAGGCCTCACGGGTGTCTGGATCGAGGGTCGTGGCCGTCCCGGAAGGCGGAAGATTTGCGCGATTGGTGTCCATTTGAGCAGGTGGGTGACGCTCCACGGCTGGGCCTTCAACGTGGCGACCGACCTCGGTTTTTTCGACCATATTATCCCGTGCGGCATCGTGGACGCAGACAAAACCGTCACTTCGCTCGAAGCGGAACTCGGCACGAAAGTGGATATGGAGACTGTGAAATTGCGCACAAAACACCATTTTTGCAGCGTTTTTGAATGCAAACTTCTTTAAGTCAAAAGTAAAAAGGCAAAAGGCAAAAGTGCCGGGCCGACCACTTTTGCCTTTTTACTTTTGACTTGAAAAAAATGAAAAAAGACATTCCCGTCATCAAAGTAGAAGACCTCGCCATCGCCATCGTGCCGCCTGTGGACAGCTCGCTGGCTGACCCCAACGAGCTTTGGGACGTCTATATCATCAACCTCCACGAGGAAAAAATCCGCTCGGTGATCGTCGCTTCGCGAGGATACGGCGAGCTCGACGGGGTGGTTCGCGAGACCTCGACGCTGCGCTATTTTTGGGAGGAGATCGGGCCGCTCGACATCCTGAT